>SLKF01000154.1 GCA_007134725.1 Clostridiales bacterium
CCATTCGCTTAACTTTTCCGGTCATATTCAGTGTATTGGTTTTTTCAACCTTTACATCGAAAATTTTCTCGATGGCTTTTTTGATTTCCGTTTTGTTGGCGGTTCGATCCACCTTAAATGCGTACTTTCGCTCAGCCATTCCGTCCATACTTTGTTCCGTTACTAAGGGTTTGATAATGATATCATGTGGATTTCTCATTATGCGTACACCTCCTCGACTCTTTCAACCGCATCTTTCGTAATAATGAAGTGGTCATATTTTAAGATATCGTATACATTCAGAGTGTTTACAGAAATTGTTTGCACTCCCGGAATGTTTTTCGCAGATCTTACAATTGCTTCGTCATTATCGGTGATCACGATTAAGGCTTTTTTCCCTGCTTCTAAACTTTTCAGGATGTTTGCCATCTCTTTTGTTTTTGGTGCGTCCAATTTTAGTTCTTCCAATATTTTAATTTGCTCGCTGGCCACTTTAGATGATAAAGCGGATTTCATAGCGACACGTTTTAGCTTTTTCGGTAACGTATAGCTGTAATCTCGGCTTTTAGGTGCGAAGGTTACTCCTCCACCTACCCATAGAGGTGATCGAATCGTTCCGTGTCTTGCTCGTCCGGTACCCTTTTGTCTCCAAGGCTTTCTTCCTCCACCTCGAACTTCTGACCGAGTTAATACGGATTTTGTTCCTTGACGTTTGTTGGCCAATTGATTTTTAACTACTTGGTGCATAGCGTGTTCATTAATTTCCACTCCGAATACACTATCTTTTAATTCCATTTCGCTTACTTGCTCTCCTGATACATTATAAACTGCTGCCTTCGGCATTGTTATCCTCCTCTCTGCGATAAGCCTTATTTACTTTGCTTTATCGTTTCCTTTATGGTGA
The DNA here is from genome assembly GCA_007134725.1 of Clostridiales bacterium. Taxonomy (GTDB): domain Bacteria; phylum Bacillota; class Clostridia; order Peptostreptococcales; family T1SED10-28; genus Isachenkonia. The sequence continues at coordinate 884 of SLKF01000154.1, forward strand.
TTAATCCTTTTTTAGGTCCCGGTACGGCACCTTTGATCAGGATTACATTTTTATCTTCCAGTACTTTCACAATTTCAAGATTCCGTACGGTTACTCTCTCATTACCCATTTGTCCCGGTAAGTTCTTTCCTTTGAAAACTCTTGCAGGATCTGCAGAAGCTCCCATGGAACCCGGTCGTCTGTGATATCTGGAACCATGTGTTTCCGGACCTCTTGACTGATTGTGTCGCTTGATGTTACCTTGGAAACCTTTACCTTTGGAAGTTCCGATGATATCTACTTTGTCACCAGCTTCAAATACGGTGGCCGGGATTTCTTGACCTAAGGTATATTCTTCACTTTTTTCAACTCGGAATTCTCGTAAAAACTTTTTCGGAGTAATTCCCGCTTTGTCAAAGTGACCTTTTTCCGGTTTTATGGTTCGGTGTTCCTTCTTTTCATCATAGCCAATCTGAACGGCTTCATAACCCTCTTTTTCAATGGTTTTGATTTGCGCTACCTGGTTTTTCCCGATTTCAATTACGGTAACCGGTGTAACTTCTCCTTCTTCACTGAAAACTTGAGTCATGCCTACTTTTCTACCTAATACAAATTTCATCAATGTACACCTCCTAATAATCTTACAGCGGATTATACGAAGTCCGTATAATCATCCTAAGAAATAGGGTTTCTATTCTTAGTTTTACTGCTCTTATAACTTGATTTCAATGTCCACGCCAGCCGGTAGATCCAATCTCATTAAAGAGTCTACTGTCTTTTGTGATGGTTCAAGAATATCAATCAATCTTTTGTGAGTTCGCATTTCAAATTGTTCTCTGGAGTCCTTGTATTTGTGTACCGCTCGAATAATGGTGATAATTTCTTTTCTCGTTGGTAGCGGAATTGGTCCCGATACCTCTGCACCACTTCTTCTAGCCGTTTCAACAATTTTACTTGCGGATTGATCTAAAGACTTGTGATCGTAAGCCTTCAATCGAATTCTGATCTTTTGACTTTTTTTCTTTTCTGCCATTCAATTTCCCTCCTTTATCGCACGTTTTTTCTTTCTACGTACGACCGGGTTGTCGAGAAACGCTCCCTGGTGTGTCCCAACCATTTTTCGTTTTCGATCCCTTGTCGCCCGATTCGTTGATCTGACATGCTCCACGAAAATTTCCCAAGATCCTTAGGCAACCTCTCGCTTCATCGCCATTTTGCTCACTAGTACATTTTATACCATTGGAGCAATAATTTCAAGGTTTATTTCCATGTTTTTAAAAAAAGAAATTTAGAAGAAGGGTTGCCCCCTCTTCTAAATTCTGTGACTAAAACTAGTTATGAAAATCGATCTTCTTCGATCGTTTCTTATATCTTACTCGATGATTTGAACCACAACGCCGGCGCCTACGGTTCTTCCACCTTCTCGAATTGCAAACCGAAGGCCTTCTTCCATTGCGATTGGGCTGATTAGCTCAATGTCCATGGTGATGTTGTCTCCGGGCATTACCATTTCTGTTCCTTCGCCTAAGCCGATGGATCCCGTAACATCCGTGGTTCTAAAAAAGAACTGTGGTCGGTATCCGTCAAAGAAAGGCTTGTGGCGTCCACCCTCTTCTTTTTTCAGTACGTATACTTCCCCTTTAAACTTTGTATGAGGCTCAATCGTTCCGGGCTTTGCCAGTACTTGTCCTCGTTCAATTTCATCACGCTGAATTCCCCGTAGTAACAGTCCTACGTTGTCTCCGGCTTCTGCATAGTCTAGTAATTTTCTAAACATTTCGACTCCGGTTACGATAAGCTTTCGCTTTTTATCCGATAATCCTACAAGCTCCACTTCGTCCTGTACTTTTACCTTTCCTCTTTCCACTCGACCGGTTGCTACGGTTCCTCGACCGGTAATAGAGAATACGTCCTCTACAGGCATGGAGAAATCTTTGTCTAAG
>SLKF01000184.1 GCA_007134725.1 Clostridiales bacterium
CAGGAATTTTGAAATCAATGGAGAATAGAGTTAAATAAGGATTCTAAGAAGAGGGGAGGTTCCCTTCGTTGATACCAGAAAATGGAATAATAAACCATTCCTTGTGGAAAAAAAGAAGGAAAAAGAAATTCAACAAAGTATTCATTCTGTTAATTGTGTTAGTCTACATCGTCTCAAGAACCACACCGATACTAACGGAAAACGACAATCATTTCCATACCATTACCCATGGAACCTTGGAAGAAACCCTGTCCTTTGAAGGAGTTATCCTTCGGGACGAGCAGGTGTTGACCAATCATTCCCGGGGAATGCTGGTAGAATCGGGAGAACGGGTAGCCCGAGGTCAAGGAATAACAAATAGTTTAAATAGCCCGAGTCCGGGTATTATTACGGGAAGCCGTGATGGTTTCGAAGAAAGCTTAAACTTTGAAACGGTTGTGCATAACTTCGAACCCTATTTGGAAACCATACAGGAACTTTTGGATAATGAGGACATTGACACCCAGGAAGGGATTCGCCTCATTACCGGTTATCACTGGGGAGCGGTAGGCGCGGTTTTAACGGATCAAGCTGAAGAAATACAATCGGGTCAAAGGGTCTGGATCCAAGCCCAGGGCCAAAAGGTTCGGGGAAAGATTGTATGGATTCAGGAGCAGGAGAATCCGGGCACTTCTTTAGTCTTAGTAAAGAGCAGTGAATACTTGGAAGGTATTTATGACCATCGAAAACTGAATTTCACCTTGATTAAAAGAAAAGTAGAAGGTTTAAGTGTACCCATTGATTCAGTGTACTATCAGGAGGATAAGGCTTATGTAACCCAAAGAAAAACGGGGGACAATGTAAAAGTGCCTGTTAATATAATCCTAGCCGACGAAGAAATGGCCATTCTCTCCGCCGATCGATTTACGGATTCTAAGGGAGAGGTTCAACATACGGTTTCACTATATGATGAAATTTTATTAAAACAAGGAAACAGTAACGGGAAGGAAGAACTCCATGAATAGGACAATCAAAAAAAATTGGATTGATACACAAGAAAGAATTGAAAAGGCCAACCCCGACGGCAAAGAGATTACCGTCATAGCGGTGACAAAGACCCATGGCACAGAGGTCATCGAAAAAGCTCTAGCCTTAGGCCTTAGGGAGATCGGTGAAAACAAGGCCCAGGAATTTGTTGAAAAGTATGAGTTGCTGGAAAGCCGAAAAAAAGATGTACATTGGCATATGATTGGTCATCTCCAACGGAATAAAGTAAAGTACGTAGTGGGAAAGACCAAATTGATTCACTCCCTGGATTCTATGCGTCTGGCAAAAGAAATTGAAAAACGGGGAGAAAGTGAAGGCCTGACCGTGGATACCTTGTTACAGGTTAACGCAGCAAAGGAAGATGCAAAATACGGTATTTTTTTGGAGGATGCAAGATCCTTCTTGAAAAATATAGAAAGTTTTAAACATCTTAAAATTCGGGGACTCATGACCATGGCCCCGTACTACGACGACCCTGAAAAAACCAGAGAATGTTTCAGAAAACTGAAAAACCTATTCGAAGACCTAAAAAAAGAGGATTATAACAATGTAAGCATGGAGTATTTATCCATGGGTATGTCTAACGATTATGAAGTAGCAATCGAAGAAGGTTCCAATATGATTCGACTGGGAAGAACATTATTTGGGGAAAGACCAAAATTAAAAAAATAAAAATAGGAGGTTTTAACAATGGCTGAAAAACTAATTGAAAAAATGAAGTACTTTGTTGGGATGGATGATGATGAATTGGAAAACGATGAGTATGAAGACGAAGTAGTAGAGGAGCAGACTATGCAAACTTCCAAAACAAATAAAGTATACAACCTTCACAAAAATGATCAGGTAAATGTGGTGATTTTCGAACCTAAGGACTTTGAAGAAGCCTCTATTATCGTAGATAACTTAAAAACCCGAAAGCCTGTAGTGGTTAATTTAGAAGAGGTGGAAACGGAACTGGCAAAAAAATTCTTTGACTTTTTATCAGGGGCAGTTTATGCTTTAGAAGGTAACATTCAAAAAATTTCTGCATCCATTTTCATTTTAGCCCCAAGCAATGTAGAGTTAACAGGCGCTGGGACAAGAGAAGACTTTAAAGCAAAGGGACCTTTCCCCTGGCAGAAATAGAATGTTAACTGACATAGATTAAGGAGTTGTTTGACATTGTTTGATGCATACACCGTAAGCCAAGCCCTATATCAACTGGGAAGAATTATAAATTTTTTAATCCTGGCAAGAATCATCATGTCTTGGGTAAACCCCAACCCCACAAGTCCCATTGCCGCACTTCTGCACAGTGTTACAGAACCCATACTGGGACCGGTTCGGAATTTGATTTACAACGTGTTTAAATATCAGGGAATGCTGGATTTTTCGCCGATTGTTGCCATACTACTGATCAATTGGTTAATCATTCCCCTACTGAGAAATTTAGCCTTTATGGTACTGTAATGGAGGGATGTTTTGATTGATAAAGAAAAATATACCCGGCATATACAGGATCAAGAGGCAAAGGAACGGGTTGTAAGAGCCTTAGGGAAAGTGGAAGGGGTACTCAAAAGCCATGATATACTATGGACAGAATTTTTAACCCCCTATGAACAAGAGCAGATAATCGGAATCATCAATAGTTTTCAGGAGATCACGTATAAAATAGAAGGTGGTTATCAAGGGGCAGAGCGTCAGGTGGTAACCATTTTTCACGACTATTTACCCCGGGAGACCGTAACTCCCTCCATTGCCCTGATCAAAGTCAACAATAAAAATCGGTTTAAAAC
>SLKF01000257.1 GCA_007134725.1 Clostridiales bacterium
GGGGAATGGACCATGGAAATTATGATGAAAATAGAGCAGAAGATTGAAGCGCTGATCAAAGGTGAAATGGGAAAACTTCATCGACCGGATTTATTCAGAGAGCCCCTTGTCGGCTTTTCTTCAGCAAAGGATTATCGGTACGTGAAGTTAAAAGAATTGATCGGAGACTGGCATTTACATCCCCTAGAAATCCTTCCTGAAGCCGATGGTATCATCAGTTACTTCATCCCCTTTACGAAAGAGGTGGTGGAGGAGCCAAAAACCGTAAAGCACGGTTCTCCCAAATGGGGAGAGTCCTATGTGGTAATCAATAAATATTTCAATCAGATCAATCATGTCATTTCAAAGTACATTGAAGAGCAGGGCTATCAAGCGGCCACCATTCCCGCCACCCATACTTATGACCCGAAGGTGTTGAAATCCGCGTGGTCTCATAGAAGTGCCGCAGTAATTGCTGGGGTCGGCGCCTTCGGGGCTAACCGGCTTTTAATTACGGAAAAAGGTTCAGGAGGTAGATTTTGCACAGTGTTAACCTCAGCACCCTTAAAGGGAAAGGACGAACCCGATGAAGTACGATGCCTCTACTTGAAAAACGGTACCTGCGGCCGTTGCGTGGAAGTATGTCCCGTTGATGCCTTGGGTCTTGATGGAACCTTCCATAAATTTGATTGCCAGGAAGAACTTTTTAAAAACGAAAGGCTTATGAAGGTTAGTTTAAATCTTTCCGGTGCTGATGCCTGCGGAAAATGTATCAGTGTCTGCCCCGTGGCCTATCTTGAATAGGAGACAAACAAAGGAGTTGATGAAATTGGAAAAGAAACTGAAAGTCGCCGTGGTACAAGAGGCCCCGATTATTTTTGATTTGCAAAAAACCATGAAAAAAACAATTGAACTGACCAAAGAGGCAGCCTCAACCGGCGCAAAACTGATTGTTTTTCCTGAGAGTTTCATTCCCTGTTATCCAAGAGGGCTTACCTTTGGAATGGTTATTGGAAAGCGCACCCAGGAAGGCAGGGAAGATTATCAGCGTTACTATGATAATGCCGTGGCCGTACCCGGTCCGGAGTTGGATCGTTTAGCAGAGCTTACGAAGGAGTTGGACGTTTACTTATCCATTGGCGTTACGGAGAAAAATGGGAATGGCCTTGACGGTACCCTGCACTGTTCCAATTTATTTTTTGGCCCCGAGGGCTATCTTGGAAGACATCGAAAATTAAAACCGACGGCGGCGGAACGGGTCATTTGGGGAGAAGATGATGGATCTACCTTAACCGTAGTGGATACCCCCTATGGAAAAATGGGCTCATTAATTTGTTGGGAAAATTACATGCCCTTAGCCAGAATGGCGATGTATATGAAAGGGGTTAATCTCTATATTGTGCCTACGGCGGACCAGAGGGAAGTATATCAGGCGACCCTTCGGCATATTGCCTTTGAAGGGCGATGTTTTGTCATCATGAGTAATCAGTACGTGGAAAAATCCATGTACCCTAAGGATTTGAACTATTATAAAGATCTGCAGGACCAACCGGATATTATGTCCAGAGGGGGGAGTTGCATCATTAACCCTTACGGAGAATACATTGCGGGACCTTTATTTGACAAACCGGGGATTGTTACCGCGGAGCTGGATTTAGATCAGATCATACAGTCCAAATTCGACTGGGATCCTGTAGGCCATTACAATAGACCGGATATCTTTGATTTTAAAGTGAATGAAAGATGACCGAAAAGAGATGCTATCGTTTAGCAACAGCAAAGAGCTGGATGCCGCATGGGGTTGGGTGAAAGCATAAAGAAAAACCGTCGGGAAGTGAAAATTCGCTTTCCGGCGGTTTTATAATTTTATATGGGTTCTGATTGCTTTGTTTAAACCCATGGTAAGTCGTGGGTTACCTTACTTATTTAACCACAAGAACATTGACTTTTGATTCTTGGATTACTCCGTTACTTACACTTCCGAGCATAAGTTTTTTCACGCCTCCATAACCGCGACTGCCCATTACGATGATGTCATAACCTTCCTTTTCCGCAAGTTCTGTAATTTCCTGAACCGGATTACCCTTAAGAATTTTCTTGGAGACTTTTGTGTCTCTATTTTCGAATTCACTAACGGCTTTACTCATTAAGTTTGTTATGGCTAGATATTTATCAAGTTCTTGCTTTTCATGGGCCGAAAGTTCCCGTGCTATACGACCGCTACTTTCGTTTGCAGCTTGCCAAATCGAGGCTTCTTTTGCCGGATAAACATGGACTAAGGTCACCTCTTCCGCATTGTAGGCCAGGGCCATTTCGTTAGCACTTTTTACCGCTTGATAGCTTTGTTCGGAACCGTCAAAACAGACTAATATTTTCATAGTATACCTCCCTTTTAATAGAAGAAAAGATATAGTTCTTCCCATCTTTTTTCTATTCTTACCTTTATTGTACACCTAAATCATTAATTTGTTAAGTATTTTACGAACACTCACGGTGGAAAGGATCATAGTAAGAGACCGTTGGAATCACAAGATACTATGGAGAACGTTTTCCGAAAACGTATGACTGTTTAGTAGAAGCAATTCTTTGTACGGTTTATTTAATGATGCGCAGGGTAAAGTAACTAATAAGTGGGAAAACTATAACAAGAAGAAATTTCTTCTGCAAAGAAGAGCAAGGTGCTGATCGATCAGAGCGGGAAATACGACAACACCCAGGATGAAGAATTTCTGCTGTGGATTTTTTTCAATAGCTGCGACCGATGGCATAAAAGAAAACCGAACAGATAAAGTCAGCGTGGAAGTTCGATTATTTGAAAGATCAGTAAAATTTTAATTGGGAAGGTGCATAGGATGAAAAAAATCGGATTGGTGTTAGAAGGTGGAGGCATGAGAGGGTTGTACACCTCCGGGGTTCTGGATTATTTCATGGAAAAGGAGCTCTATTTTCCCTATGTAATCGGTGTTTCTGCCGGTGCATGCAATGCACTGTCCTATATTTCCAGACAACCTGGAAGAAGTCATAACATCAATATCAACTATGCCAATGATCCGCGATATATTAACTATACCAATTTACTAAAAGGGGAAGGGCTTTTTAATATGGAGTTCGCATTCAATGATATACCGGACTATTTGATTCCCTTTGATTATGAGAGATTTGAACAAGCATCAGAAAGACTCATAATTCCAGCAACCGATTGCGAAACAGGAAAGGCAGTATATTTTGAGAAAAACAAGTGTGAAGATATAATTACTGCAGTTAAAGCCTCAAGCAGTATGCCCTTTGTTTCAAAAATGGTTTACTTGGAAGGGTATCAATTACTGGATGGTGGCATTGCAGATCCCATACCGATTGCTAAGTCGGTTGAAGATGGAAATTCAATTAATGTGGTAATTTTAACAAGGGATAAAGGTTATAGAAAGAGCCCATCTGTCCTTCATAAATTAGCGAGGACAAAATACCCGAAAAATAATGAATTGACAGAGGCTATCTGTACCAGCTATCAAATATACAATGACACTTTAGATTATATTGAAAAAATGGAAGAAGGAAATGAAATTTTCGTTCTCAGGCCCAGTAGATCCACTGAAATCCATAGGGTTGAGCGGGATGTAGACAAATTGGAAAACCTATATATGGAAGGATATCAAGATGCAAAGAAAAAATTTGCTGAACTGGAAATGAACATAACCTCTCTTGATTCGATTACTTTAACGTAGATTTGGGTATATAAAAAAGAGATAGGCACCAATCATTTATTTTTAGGAAAAAAAAAAAGATAAGCAATTATCAGAAACGAGGTGGTATTGTGCAAAATCAACAAATGGAAAGAATGCGTAAAGGAAATGGATTTATCGCCGCCCTGGACCAAAGTGGAGGCAGTACACCGAAAGCATTGGCAGGATACGGTATACAGGAAGATGCCTATTCCAATGAAGAAGAAATGTTTGATCTGGTCCACGCCATGCGTTCCCGCATTATGACCAGTCCGGCATTTACCGGGGACAAAATCCTTGGGGTAATTCTGTTTGAACAGACCATGGACCGAGAGGTAAAAGGCATGCAGACCCCGGACTACTTATGGAAAGAAAAAGGCATTGCTTCTTTCTTGAAAGTGGACAAAGGACTGGCGGAAATGTCCGAAGGGGTGCAGCTGATGAAACCCATTACCACGTTGGAGGAACTGCTTCAACGGGGCAAAAAGCGAAATGTTTTCGGAACCAAAATGCGATCCGTGATCAAAGAGGCCGATGAAACAGGCATTGAAAAAATCGTCAGTCAACAGTTTGAATACGGAAAACAAATTCTGGATGCGGGACTGATGCCCATCCTTGAGCCGGAAATAGACATCAACAGCTCCGATAAGGGAGAATCGGAAAAACTGCTGATGGAGGAAATTCTTAAACACCTTAACACCCTGGAGGATGACCAGAAGATCATGTTAAAACTCTCCATTCCCAACGAAGAGGGCTTTTACAGTGAACTGGTGAATCATCCGAAGGTACTGCGGGTAGTGGCACTCTCCGGAGGCTACAGTCGAGATAAAGCCGTAGAGCTGCTAGCCAAAAACCCCGGTGTTATCGCAAGTTTTTCCCGAGCACTATTAGAAGGCTTGACGGTAGAGCAGACGGAAGAAAACTTCGACCAGATGCTAAGCGCTTCCATCGATAAAATTTATCAGGCTTCCATCAAATAATACAAAATCCCCTTTTGTTTAAAAGGGGATTTTTTTTACGGTCCGGAAGGCTCCACGCTTTCCGGATCATCTATTATTTGGTTTTTCAGTGTTCGATATAATTCGATAATCTCCTGATACTCTCTGCTCTCACGATCATGGTGCTTCCCATCGCCATCGATATACTCCGTATTTAGAATTACAGGGGCACGATCATGGATTTCCTCCACCATTTGAAGATACGGTGGTTTTTCCATGCCTGCCTGTTCTAAAATTAAATGAGATAGGGCCGTGGCATTTTTTAAGGGCAGTTCCTTTTCTTCCAGGGAATAGTTTGCCCATAGGACATAGGGGACCGTATAAAGTCTTAAATCATCCTGCAATTCTTGCGGGTTTTCCTCTCCGATGTATCCCAGTTCTCGATAAAGGCTGTAATTATTGCCCAGCATGGGAAGATGATCCCCGAAAAATAGTAACAATGTGGGCTCGTCGGAGGTTTTTAAATAGTCGACCAGTTTTTTTAGTGCCTGATCCGAATAATAAAGTCCATCGGCATAGGTTTGTAACATGGTCTCTTCCCTGTTATCCAAGTTGTGCTTGAAATCAATTACCGGCTCATTTCGAAGTTCATTATAGGGACCATGATTTTGCATCGTCACCGTAAAGTTGAAAATGGGCTTTTCCGATTCTTCGATGCGTTTGATGATCTCATCGGTTATATAATCGTCGGATATAAAAGGTCCCAGGGTTTGGCTGTCATCTAAATCTTCTAAGGCGGTGAATTTATCAAATCCCAGGTAGGGATACACTTCATGCCGTCGATAGTACCAATGATGATAAGGGTGCAGGGCATCCGTATGATAGCCCTGTTCTTGAAAAATTGATGCAAGGGATGGCGTAGGACCGTCAATGTCATTACGATAAACCATATGCCAATCCGCAGGATAAGTTTTGAGACTGATACCGGTTAACACTTCAAATTCCGTATTCGCAGTACCACCTCCAAACACCGGGACATAGGCCTCCCCATGTATGCTTTCCTCTTTTAGATCCTCAAAATTTTGAATCGGATTCGGGGAAAACTCCGTATCCAGCAGATTAATATCCCAAAAGGATTCACTCATAATAATAATGACATTGGGATCCTGATCCTTGAATTTGGATTCAGTAGGATTTTCATCCGATTGATTCTCATCATTCAACTCCCCTTCCAGGTCTTCCCATGCCAAGGAAGATTCCGGTTCCTCTTCCACCACGGCTCTCGGTAGAGAGTAGATAAATCCAAGCTCCCAGGGGCCATAAGCCTGGGAATAAAGCCCTTCTCCAACCAGAAAAACCGCTAAGCAGATCCCCAAGGTGGAAAGAGCACTGATTTTAAAATCTCGATTAGGTCGATCCCCAAACAACTTTTTCATCAACCGATATACACCAAACAGTACCGGCCCCACGAGTAGGACTGCGGCGATGGAGGTAGGGGTTAATAAATTCGGAGTTAAGGCGAAAAATTCCCGAACCAAAAAGATGTCCTTCGGTTGAAAAGGAACATTTCGAAGATTAATTTTATTACCGTTTACAACGCCAAGCAGCACGCTGCCGACTAAAACAAACCAAACCCCACGGTAGAGTTTCCCAAAACAAAATCCCATCAATAAGGCTAAGCCCACCAGCAATGTGAGATTTACTAAAAAAATTAAGGGATTTTGAACCATCCACAAAAGGACCTCACGGATACTTGTTCGAAATAAATATTCACTAAAAACTATGGGAATACTCATCAACAATCCCAATTTGAGTACATATCCATTCTTCTCCTTCATAATTTCCCCCTATTCCATTTTTCCAAATAACCATAAATTATAACTAGCATCTAAATTATAGCAATAAAATGTTTCATGGATGTATCATGGAAATGAGGGGCAGGACATAAAAAAGAACCTTGTCCAATGAAAGACGAGGTTCTTTTATGCTGTATATTAGATTTAAGTTAAGTGGCGGTGGGTTATTTTAGGGTTGCAGGTTCCATAGATTTTTCCGGAGCCGGTGCGGTAACTTTAAGAGCGAGAAAAACACCGACCAAACTAAGCAAACCGGAGATCAGATAGCTATAAGCATACCCGCCGGTAAAGTCTCGGATAAGGCCACCGACCAAGGGTCCGAATACTCCGCCAATTCCCCAGGCGGTAATGACAAAACCATAATTCACGCCAAAGTTTTTCATACCGAAGTAGTCACCGGTAATCGCAGGGAATACCGTTAACATTCCGCCGAAGGTAAAGCCTACGGTGGAGACACCCAGCATCAGTACTGCGGGAGTGGTGGCGAAAGGTAGTAAAACATAGGCTAATACCTGTAAGATGAACATTGCCAGTAAGGATTTGTTTCGTCCGATCCGATCGGAAATAATTCCCCACTGTACTCGACCAAAGGCATTAAACACTGCATAAATTGCTGCTAGTATAAAGCCGTTTGTGATTCCGGACTGTTCGAATCCGATATTGGAAAGCTGACCGATAATCAGCAGTCCCGCAAAGGTACCACAGGCAAACATGGACCAGATCATTCTAAATTGCTTAGTTTTCATCATTTCACCGGACTCAAATTCTTTGGTCGCGGTGGTGGAGAAAGAAGGTTTAACCTTAATGGTTTCCGTCTCTAGGGGTTGAGGAGGAAGGTAGCCCTCCGGCGGATTTTTAATCAACTGAGAAAGAGCCATAATACCAATGAAAAATGCGCTACCCAATACAAAAAACGTGGTTTCGATGCCGTGGTTGGCAATAAGACTGGTGGTTAAGGGACCCACATATACCGGGGCTAAACCGAAACCACTGACAACGATGCCTGAAACCACCCCTCTTTTACTAGGATGAAACCATTTAACAGCGGCAGGGGTCGGTGCAGAATAACCGGTTCCCATGGCAATTCCGAAGATCACTCCGAAAGTAATGGTTAATGTTAGGGGGGTTAACAGCATACCGGAAAGGGTAAGTCCAATGCCTGCAAGTACAGCGCTTCCCATGATAATCCTTTTGGGGCCGAACTTATCCTGTAATTTTCCACCGGGAACCATGGAAAATGCAAACATGGCACAAGCAACCATGTAAGGAATTTGTGTTGCGGTGGCACTCCAGCCCCGATTCATTAATGCGGCAGAGATAACTCCCCATGCGTAGAGTGTACCCAACATTAAATTAACACCAAGACCTGCCAGTAATACGATGATGCCTTTGTTAAACCTGGTTTTCATCCATTCAACTCCTTTAAAATTTTTAAAATATTATTGCGGTCAATTATATCTTCTATTATTATACGTATTCTTATAAATAAATACAATGGAATTGACGAATATAATTAAATTTTATGTATGAGAAAAGAAGAAGGGTATAAGTATAAAAGATGCAAATTCAATCTAAAGAGCAGGAGTATATTTTTGTTGTCGGTTACCATTTGCACTATGAGCTGTAAGCGGAGGTGTAGGGTTATGAGGAAGATGTCCACGAATCAAGACACGAAGGAAATTGCTCTAACGATTTACAATGGAGGGTTTGGTGCGGTTAAAGAAAAAAGAACCGTTTCCTTAGAAGAAGATGAGGGGGAATTGATTTTTGCAGATGTGGCCCAGCTGATTGAAACCGATTCCTTAATTGTAGCGGGGATCAATGTTTTGGAATTCAACTATGATTTTGATTTGGTCAGTCGGGATAAGCTCTTGCAAAAGTATGTGGATAAGAAAGTGTATTTAAAAGATCGAAAAACCGGAGAGAAAAGAAGTTGTCGCCTCTTATCCGCAGAAGGCGGTGGCAGATGCGTTTTGGAAGATGAGGTCACAAAAGAAATCTACACCGATACCCAGGAAGAGATCGTCCTACCCTCATTACCATCGGGACTGATCGTAAAGCCGGCACTCCTTTGGAAAACCGATGGAAAGCCTGCTGAAAACGTTCAAGTGTCTTATTTGAGTAAAGGTTTTAGTTGGCATGCCAATTATGTAGTGGAACTGAAGGAGCAAACCTTAAATATTATGGGATGGGCAGAGATTGAAAATCGAAGCGGTATGACCTTTGAGAATGCCCACATTAAATTAATTGCCGGGGACGTCCACCGTATAGAAAAGGAAATAGTGTTCGAAGACAGGTACATGGTAGCCGAATCCAAAGCTTCCTATGAACCGGAAGTGAAAGCTTTCTTTGATTATCATATGTACACCCTCGGTCATCCAACAACCTTGAAAGATAACCAGTCGAAACAAATAGGTATTTTAACGGGAAGAGAAATTCCCTATAAGCAGTATTATAAATTAGGACTTTATGAAGAAAAAGCGGATATTATTCTGGAGTTTCAAAACCGAAAAGAAGATGGATTGGGAATTGCCATGCCCCAGGGAAAAATAAAACTATATAAAGAAGACGAAGCCGACGGATCCCTGGAATTTATCGGAGAAGACCGGATTGAACACACGGCCAAGAATGAAGAGATTACCCTATCCATCGGTAAAGCTTTTGATATTGCCTTTGATTACCAGAAAATCGATCATAAAAAATTGGGGGGCGTGGAGTATTATAAGTACCGGTGCGAGATCAGGAACCATAAAGAGACGGAAGCTGAAGTTCGCTTTGAGCATTATCGCGAGGGAGTTTGGGAAATGGTAAACACTTCCCATGAGTATGTAAAAAAATCCGCCACCCAAATAGAGTATCGAGTATTAGTACCGGCGGAGGGGGAAGTTGCCGTAGAGTTTGAATACAAGGTGGATCGACGGATAGAAGTGAATTTTAGAAAATAAAGGATGGCTGCTTTTTAAAGGAAGCCCTTGGGAGGAATATATAGAGGAATATATAAAGGAGGGAAAATACGGTGAAAGCCAAACTGAAAGCACGACTAAAAGAGAAAGAAACGGAGCATTTAGAGATATTTAAGACCCTTGTTAGGCAAAAGAGTATCAGCAGCAGAAATGAAGGGGTCAAGGAATGCGCAAAACTACTAAAGTCCATCATGGAGGATGCAGGTATTACAACAGAAATATACGATACACCGGGGCAGCCTGTAGTTTACGGAGAATTAAAAGGAAATCATCCCGACAAGCCTACGATTCTCTTTTATGGACACTACGACGTACAACCCCCGGAACCTATGGAAAAGTGGTTGTCGGAACCCTTTGAACCCACGGTTCGGGAGGGAAGACTGTATGGACGGGGAACAGGGGATAATAAAGGGCAGCTGCTGACTCATGTTCTTGCGGTGAAGGCTTACCTGGACCTTGTAGGAGAAGTCCCTGTGAATGTGAAGTTTATTTTTGATGGAGAAGAAGAGATCGGAAGCCCGAACCTCGAAGAATTTGTTCGAGCCCACAGGGATTTGCTGAAAACCGATGTGGTACTAACCTCAGACGGTCCCCTCCATGATAGCGGGTCCCCGATTATCGCCTTTGGAGTACGGGGAGTCATGAATTTTGATTTTCAGATAAACACCGCAAACACCGACAACCATTCAGGAAATAAAGGCGGCGTTATTCCCAATGCAATTTGGGAGATGGTGCGATTTCTTTCCACCATGATGGATGAAAAGGATCGTGTATTGGTCGAAGGCTTCTATGATAATGTAGTGGAGCCTACGGCCTACGAGAAACAGTTGATTTCCGATTTGCCCTTTAATAAAGAGGGGATTGCCCGTTCCTTCGGGGTCGAGAAAATCCTTCATGATAAGGAGCGCTTTTATAAAAGACTGTTGTTTTTGCCGACCTTAACCATCAATGGAATTGAAGGGGGACATATAGGACCGGAAAGCAAAAATATCATCCCCTGTGAGGCGAAAGCAAAGATGGAAATTCGACTGGTCTATGATCAGGATCCTGAAGACTTGATTCAAAAAATTGAAGAACATATGAAAAGTCATGATTCTAGAATCATCCTTACAAGGGTATCGGAAGATATGCGACCCTCAAGAACCTCCTCGGAGCTGGAGATATCCCAAAAAATTATTGAGGCCGTGGGAAAAGCCTTCGGGGAAAAACCATTGATCTATCCGGCCATGGGGGGAAGCTTACCGGATTATGTTTGGACCAGGGTTCTGGGTGCCCCATCAATCATGGTTCCCTACGCCAATGCAGACGAAGCCAACCATGCTCCCAACGAGAATATGAGCTTACAGTGCTTTTATCAAGGGATGGAATCCGATATAGAAATTATCGAAGGGTTGAAGAAATAATTTAGTCAAGGGGGATCTTGGAAAGCCCCGGGACATCAAGAATCATCTCCCCTACAAATAGGAAAGGAGTTTTTAAAATGCGTTATCAAGGAACCGTATACAGACCCCCTAGCGAAGGGAACAGTCTCATTATTCAAGCGACCATCGGATGCCCCCATAATCAATGTAGTTTTTGCA
>SLKF01000295.1 GCA_007134725.1 Clostridiales bacterium
GTAAGTGCGGTTAGGAACGTGATAAAATATAAATGGTATCATGCCATATTAAAAGAATAATCATACTAAGGATTACAAGTTAAGGTGTATCTATAATTTTGATAAAAGAGTAAGTGAAATTTAAAATTGGAGTGGTTTGATTGAAAGATAAAAATATAAATGTAGTTATTGAAGAGATGAGTTTTATGAACCAAAAGATCTACAATTTACTGTTACGGGCAGATCCATCAAAGAAAAATATGGATGAATATACAGCTCGGGGAAAAATGTTTGTAGCTTACTACTTAGGAGAGATTGTTGGAGAATATGTGTTGATCAAAACGAGACCCGGGACGATGGAGATTGTCAACATCGCAGTAGATGAAGCTCACCAGGGAAAAGGACTGGGAAAACTTTTGCTAAAAGATGCTATCAATAAGGCCTCAGAACACGGTGTTAAAGTGTTGGAGATTGGCACCGGAAATTCTAGTATCACGCAATTGGGACTATATCAAAAGATGGGTTTTAGAATTACGGGAATTGATCGGGATTATTTTGTAAAGCACTATGAAGACCCGATTCATGAGAATGGAATTCCCTGTGTAGATATGATCCGATTAAGTATGGATTTATAATAAGGAGGAATCAATAATGGAAAATGAAAAAAAATCACAGAAAGAAATTGATGAATTTTGGAAGGAGTTTTTAGCAAAAACCGGTAGAAATGAGGACACCCAATATATAGAGGTATTTCATTTTGAACTGTCAGAAAAATGGGCCAACGCATTACTGCGATTGGTGTTAATAGGACAAAAGAAGGCCACGGCCAGCAGTTTGTGGAGTTATGAAAATGCAAAAGAGCCTCTGCCGAAGATGGGGGACTTAAGTATTATAACGGATTGGGATGGCGTACCGCAATGTGTTATTGAAACAACCGCCATAACCATTCTTCCTTTCTCAGAAATTACTTATGACATTGCTAAACGAGAAGGGGAGGATGATACATTAGAATCCTGGCTTAAGGGACATACCCGTTTTTTTAAGGAAGAAGGAAAAATCCTGGGATATGAGTTTACTGAGGACATGCCGGTAGTCTTCGAAGATTTTGAAGTGGTGTATAAAGGGGAGGAACAATAGCCGATGTTTTATAAAGAATTGGCAAAAGATGAAATTAATTTAGCATTATTCAAAAGTTTTAATCGATATCAGAAGGTCGAAAAATGTTGGCGTAAAGAAAAGGAAGATTGGGATTTAAAAGAAATTGGGTTTATCGAAAAATGGGGTATAGATGAATACAAGGAGCTAGTTCAATATCTTCAACAGACAGTGAAAACCGGAGGTGCAGTATTCGGAGCTTTTTCTAAGGAGGAACTTGTCGGTTTTGCTTCAGTAGAAAATGAGTTTATTGGATCAGGAAAAGATTATTTGCAGCTTTCAAGTATGCATATTTCTTCGGAGAGTCGTGGCTTGGGAATTGGTAAAAAACTATTCGCACTGGCTTGTAAAAAAGCCAAAGAGATGGGGGCGAGAAAGCTTTATATTTCCGCTCATTCATCCCAAGAAACCATGGCTTTTTATCACAAAATAGGATGTGTGGAAGCCAAAGAATATAATATGAAGCTTGTGGCGGAAGAACCCTATGATTGCCAACTAGAATACCACTTATTGGATTGGTACAGGGAAAGATGAGGACATGGGGACGGAGTAACAGTCCTCTTTGTCGTTGATTTGATTAAACTAATTTTAAGGAGTGATAACGTGGAAAATACTATCGTGCCAGGAACACAAGAGAATTTGCATGCATGTTGTAAGCTGATTGAGAACTCAGATCTTGGAAAAATTTATTTTACCGATAAATGTCCTCGAAGGATGCTTTCAAAGGGGATGGAGAAGGAAGAGGTCTATGTGGTATTGGATGATAAAAAAGAATGTATAGGATTTATCCTTTTTGAGCTAAAGGGTGCCTTTGGAAAGTATCCTTATCTACATATGATTGTTGTTGATGAAGAATTTCGTGGAAATGGAATTGGTAAAGACTTAATCAATTTTTTTGAGAATGAAATAACCGCAGATTATGATAAAATATTTTTGTTGGTGGGAGATTTTAATACCCGAGCAATGGATCTTTATCAAAAGCTGAATTATGAAGAAGTAGGATGCCTTCCTGACTTTTACGCTCCCGGGGTTACGGAATATCTGATGAGGAAATATAAAAATAAACATTTAGTATGAAAATATATCAGGAATAATCATTCAGCAAGTAGATACATTGAAAAAGAGAAAACACTTAACCGTGAAGCTGAAGGGATCAAGACTGTAGATCAATAAAATAGCAGATTTTGCTACGGTATCGGGGAAAAGAAATGATCCTACTTCACCGGAAATACTATATAGAAAATGTGGCTTTGTAGGGAATGATGTTTGGCATATTCTCATAAAAAAACGAAGAGAAGCTCACGAAATAGAAAGGAGCCAATATGGATACCGTAAAAGATGCACTGGAAATCTTAAATAAAGACCTTATTCGAAACATCAATCTAATCAACTTTATCAAAGAATACCCAATTGACAGCATTCATATTGAAGGAGATTCGGTTTTGATGAAAGGAAGAAGCGATCAGCCGTGGATCTACATCAGCAGTGAATCGGAAAAAGAACTGAGGGTTTTACTAAAGCGTTTGGAGGAAGAGGACCGGTATTTTGCCATAATCGAGGATTGGATGCTGCCCTTCATTGTTAAGGAGCAAAGATTAGTGTGGAAACTATCCTGTATGAAACTTTATTTTCCCGATGAC
>SLKF01000308.1 GCA_007134725.1 Clostridiales bacterium
AGGAAGTCCGCACCTTTAATCGCCATAACCAGTCCGATTTGAGACCAGCTAAAGTACTCGATAAACTGAGCTGCGGCAAAGGCAAGGACAATGTATCCACCCATAGAGCTCATGGCGTCTCCCATAAACTGGGCTACGTCTTTATCCGACTTGATGGTTCCCGCAGCTTTTCCGTAGAAAAGACCGGGAATAAAAAACATTAGTGCAATTAAGAATACCATAGAGCTTACAAAGGGTGATGGAGGAAATCCATCGATGATGTATCCGCCGTCGGCTCGAAGGATTCCATCAGCAGGAATCAACATTGCGGCTACAGCGGCTACGAATAGGAATAGACCAATTCCTGCAGCGATTAACCCTTTGCCTTCTTTATCGTTGATTGCTGTTAATTCTTCTTTGTATTCACCTTTGTATTCCCCAAGTCTCGGCTCAACAATTCTTTCCGTTACGATGGTACCCGTAATGGTAATTAAGAATGTAGAAAAGACCATGAAGTAATAGTTTGCGGTTGGAAGAACCTGATAGGTATCATCCAGCATGTGAGCTGCGGCTTCTGTAAATCCGATTAATAGTGGATCCAACATGGTTACCAACAGGTTTGAACTAAAACCACCGGATACTCCGGCAAATGCTGCTGCAAGTCCCGCTAAAGGATGTCGTCCCTTTGCTACGAAAATAATCGCACCAAGGGGTACCAATACGATATAACCGGCATCCGATGCCATCGAAGACATAACTCCGGCAAATACTACTACTGCGGTGATAAGCTTGTCCGGTGCTCCCAGTACCAGCTTTCGAAGCATGGTTCCAATAAGTCCTGATTTTTCAGCTACTCCAACTCCAAGCATTGCCACTAGTACCGTACCTAGGGGTGCAAAACCAGTAAAGTTCGATACAGCTTCTGTAAAGACTCGACGAAGCCCGTCTTTGTTTAACAGGTTGATAATCGAGATTTCGTCACCGGTTCCCGGGTGAACGGCGGTAATATCCATTAAACTAAGTAAGTAAGAAAGAACTAGTACAATTCCTGCGAACATGAAGAACAGGGTTACCGGATGGGGTAATTTGTTACCGACACGTTCGACCACATTCAAAAACCGGTCGGACATTTTGACTTTTTCTTTTGCCATAAAAGTGAACCTCCCTTAAATATATTTATCATTCGTATAATATCTTTATACAAGTATTCATTATATGGGGTAGATTACAATTAATCAAGCATATTTAAACTTTTTTAATAAAGTTTGAAAATTTTAACTATACTGTATATTGCTAGCTTATCAAGTGTTCTGGCCTTCCCTACATCTTTAGTCTCAAAAAAAATCCGTCCTAAGGCGGAGATCTTTATGCCTCGGAAAACCCATTGTTTCGAATGCCTATTTTGCCCAAGGAGGACAATTACTCCGTCCCTCTGTCCTTCTGGTGTTTTATGGAAAAAGCCACCGAGGAGTTAGCCCGATGGCTTTTTTGTTGGTTTTAAGGATTTATTTTTTGATACTGATGTTTTCGGTTTCTAAGATTTTAGTCGATAACGTACACTTGTACATCCCGGCGACCGTATCGCTGGGCTGCTCCCAAATTTTCGAAATACAAGTCAATCCGGTTTCCTTTAATGGCTCCACCGGTATCCTCCGCTGTGGAATAACCATAGCTTCGGGTTCCATCTAAGGATTCCACATACAGCTTGGTTCCCAAGGGAATGACCTTAGGGTCTACCGCAACCACTCCGGGGCGTACCCGGGTACCGCTACGGGTGACTCCGTAAGCCGGATCTCCCGGTCGTTTTCCTGTACTTTCAAAACCGGCGGTATAGGCTGTGGCTTCCATGGTGATTTTCCGATCGTAACGAAGCCGGCTGCCGTCAGCCGTGGTAAAGTAATTGGCTTCCCCTTTTTCAATAATTTCATCTTGAGGATTTTTCATCAGTGCATCACCTTGCAGCTTTGAACTGACCACTTCTCCATTTTCATAGGTGTCAATATAAATTTCCATCTTTTCACCGGTTTGTCCCGGTTGAGCTATTCGCTCTTCCTCGGGGCCTAAGTCCTTGACATATACCACTTCACTGGAGTAGGGAACCTCTATTTGCTCCCTCCGACTCCGTTCTATTACCCGGGTGATCTCGATGTTATCCTCTTCCGTAAGAGTATCTTCAAGATCCAAATTTAATCGGTCTTTGGGAGATAATTCAATCTCCAGATCCTCTAATATTTCTTCTACTGTATTCCAAGTAGTATAGTGGAGGGACTTCTGTCCCCCGTCGATTATTCGAATTTTTTGTCCTCGATGAACAATGATTCGCTCACCGCTTTTGATGTTGTCCTCGGAGGAGGCTTCCACCCGATCCTGTTCTTCTATTTGAATTCCCTGTTCTTCCAATATTCTCTCCGGTTCACTTGAGATCGTTTGCGCCTCAATTGTCCGATTGTCTACTTCTATGATTACCGTTTTATAGCTTGCGCCCAGAAAAAAAACGGCTAAGAAAATAATGGCCACTAACCCAAGTAAAGCTTTATTCTTTCGAAGCTTTCTCTTGTAGTTTGTATTCTCCATTGTGATCCTCCTTTAATTTTTACATCCTTTTTCTACTTATTGTTAACCAACTTGACCCATTCTAAAGTAATTGAAAATCTTTGTCAACCGTTGGAGAGAAGTTTGAAAATTTCCACGAAAAAAACCAAGGTTTTGCAACCTTGGCAGAGAATATTTTTTTTAAATTTTCGGTGCTTTTTACCCTATTTTTCTTAAAAAAAT
>SLKF01000038.1 GCA_007134725.1 Clostridiales bacterium
AATCAATTTCTACTCCAATCATTTTACACCCTCCTTACATTAGAATGAGCCGGTCTTTACTTGGCCGGACAACACATAATCGGCAATAATAACACCTTTCGGTGTTACGGAAGATTTTTTAAGGGAAAAAGCAGTCGGTGGAGTTCCTTCATGGAATAATCGTTTGCCGGTACCAAGAATTATCGGAAAAATCTTTAACCACAGTTCGTCCACCAGATGGTGTTTTATCAAGGTCTGTATCAACTCT
The DNA here is from genome assembly GCA_007134725.1 of Clostridiales bacterium. Lineage (GTDB taxonomy): Bacteria > Bacillota > Clostridia > Peptostreptococcales > T1SED10-28 > Isachenkonia. The sequence goes on from SLKF01000038.1 coordinate 248, forward strand.
CCGCTTCCATGAACATGTAAGTCCGGTCCGGCGGTATTTTTCAGCTTTTGAATATCTACTACAGCGTTACTGTTTAAAAGTACGGAATTCTCCCAGCTTAAGTCCCTGGCCTGATGGGAGATCACGTATTTTTTTGCCCGGTTCAACTCCATGCCTTCCTCCCGGTGGTTGGGCCAATAAGAAGCAAAGAGGTCATAGGTTTTTCGCCCAAGAAGTAATTCAAAAGGAGGCTTCAACTGTTGGTCCATAACCTCCCCTAATGCCTCGTCAAAATAGGGTACCGTCCAGCCTCCATAGGAAAATCCTCCGGAAGGATCCTCCTCCGGTCCACCCGGTGCCTGCATTACGCCGTCTATGGTGATAAAACTTAAAACAATAACCTTCCTCATCGTCACCCGCTCCTTTATTTATCCTGAATTTACTGTTCGTCCTGTAATCGAATCATGCATTTTACATCATCTTCATTGTAATACCATTCCACGCAGTAACCCTCAGGATCTATATCTCTACCGGAAGTTAACTCCGTAAATGCTTTGCCGATCCCTTCGATATCCTTCATGTAATCCTTAATGATAATCGATCGATATTTTCCCTTGGGAAGAATCATCGTAGGAAAAGAAATACCTTCCCCCTCATCGGTTTCCAGTTTTTCCGCAGCAGCCTTATATTGGATGACTCCCTTTTCCGGACGGGATAGACCGAAGTATTTTCGTTCCTTGGAATAGGTTACCCCCTGATGAAGCTTTTGATGAGCCTCGAGAATGTGTTCCGGGAAAGAATCTGCCTCTACATAGTAAACTTGAATATCTTCATTAAAGTTAATTATTTCCATTTCAATTTTCACCTCCTAGTCAGACCCTCTCTACTATGATTCAATTGTCCTTAAGTTTATTATATCACCGCAATAAATTCAGATTTCTTATAGATTGCGGTCTTTATCAGTGCCGATTTCCGATAAGCTTCTCCTGCCATCGACAATAACCGTAAAAGCTAAAAGTGAGCAGTAGCAGAACCTGGACCTGTAGCGGGAAAATCAGTGAAGTTCTGTCGCGAGAGCGTATATGAATTATTCGATATTAAAAAGGGTATAGAATAAATAATCGATTATAAAATCATACTAATATCTGGGGGAATAAAAATGGCTAAAATTCATTTTGAATCAACAATCAAGAAAGTTCAATCCCACCCCATCCTTCGAATCCCTGAAAATGCTGATAACAAGCTTCCTTCCCGGGGGATGGTTATGATTAACGGAACCGTCAATGGGATATATTTTGAAACCGAACTTGAACCCGATGGCCGGGGAAGCCATTGGTTTAAGCTGGAGGATTCTTTAATACAGGAATTATCAATCCGACCGGAGGACCCGCTGGTTTTTATCCTAGAGCCCATGGAAAAATGGCCGGTGCCGAAGGTTCCTTATGATTTAGAGGAAGCGTTGATTTCCTCGAACCTTACCTTACAGTTTAACAGCATCACACCCCGGGCACAGTGGGAATGGATCCGTTGGATCCGCTTTACCAGTAATCCTGAAACCCGTGCGCGGCGCATTGAAGTGACCTGTTCTAAGCTGAATGAAGGTAAAAAAAGACCCTGTTGCTTTGATCTTAGCCGCTGCACGGATATGACCGTTTGTAAAAGCGGTGTGTTGATGAGTAGCGAATAACGGATCAGCTTGCATTCATCATGTCAATTTTTAGGCGGTATTTGTTATTTTATATCTACCCCGGTTTATAAATGGTATGTATGGATAAAACCCAAAAATAGTACCCGCAGTCGAGTACTATTCGTCGGCCTTTCCAAATCAGTCTGTTTTTTCGAATCAGTCCGTGGTGATTGTTACACTAACCGGGAGATTGATCGTCGAATCCACGATATGCTCCTCATCCAGAGAAAATACGGCTTCTGCCTCAAATTCGTATGTTCCTGGCTCCAGCTCTTCCAGGATAGGATAGTTAATTTCAACCCTGTGGGGTTCGTTTTGTATAAGCTCTGTACTGAGCAGTTGGGCATCCATCGCTCCTAAGTACTGGAAATCTCCGTCCTGCTGATAAATATTGAAATAAAAAATGCTTCCTCCATGATAGATATCCATAGTATCCTCATCACCCAGATACAAAATACTTGCAACGACAGACAGGTCATTATTCTCACTGCCAACTTCGATTGTAACTTCAAAGTCTCCTTCTCTTTCGGTTGCTTCATATTCTTCAGGCTCCACCGTGCTATCGGTTTCGTTATTGCGGTCATACCCGCATCCGACAAGTCCCAGACTTACAATAAGAACCATCAGAAGCGCTGATAACATCAGCTTTTTCATGGCCTTGCACCTCCATATTATTTAGACGGAAAGCTTTCGGGAAAAGTTCCCCCCTACCGACCAGTAGATTTTCGGTAGACCGTTTCCTTCACCAGACCTCTTAGCGGATCACTTTTCGATATTTTTTCGCATCAACTGAATGTTTTTTCCCAGTCTGGCTACTTTTTCAAAGCCC
>SLKF01000028.1 GCA_007134725.1 Clostridiales bacterium
CAACACGATTCATTCCTGTCCGCCGCCACCCTATCGGAAACATGTAAGGTATAAATCCACAATATGAAGGGCCTTGGCCCCTTGGTTTTTCCACTGTGTTGCCATAACCACCGGGTCCTGGTGATAAACACTTTGCAAATCATAATCCCCTTGGCGAAGGCGGACACATTTTCCGTCTAAAATATCAATGGCGGGAAAGATCATCATATAATCATCTCCTTAAAACTTTGTAGTAATTGAAGTCCGGTGTCTCCGCTTTTTTCCGGATGAAACTGCATTCCCAGAAGATTGCCCCGACCCACCAAAGCGGAAAAGGTATTGTCATAGGTGCAGGAGGCAATGGTTTCCTCTTGCAGCCCATCAACATAGTAGGAATGGACAAAGTATACATAGTCATCGTTTTTCGTGTTCTTTACAATCGGATGATCCCGAAAATCTTCACTGATCGTCAGGGAGTTCCAACCCATATGGGGTACTTTCAGCTTGGTTTTAAAGGGAATTACATCCCCGGTTAAGGCCCCAAGGCCTTCAAACTCTCCGTTCTCAAAACTGCGTTGGTAAAGCAGCTGCATGCCGAGGCAGATCCCTAAAAAGGGTTTATCCCTAAGGATTTCCTCTTGTAAGAGGGAGACCAGATTATGGTCTATTAAAGACTGCATGGCATCTTCAAAGGCCCCGACCCCGGGTAGGATAATCCCTTTGGCACTTTTAATCTTCTCAGGATCCCGAGTAAGGATCCAGGGAAGGTCGATCTTATCTAAGGCGTTGCATACACTTTTGATGTTTCCCACATCGTAATCAATAATTGCAATCATTGTAAGTCCTCATTTCTCTAGGAAAGTTTTGAATCCAATGCATAAGCATAAAAAAAGCGTAAATAAAGCATAAAAAAGCATAGATTTAGCATGGGTAAAATATAAATAAAGCATAGATTTAGCATAATAATTTTTTGATTTTTAGATTTACAGTAAAGTTCCCTTGGTAGAAGGAATCTTGGTTCCGGTAATGGTAACGGCTTCTTTGATGGCCCGGCCAAATCCTTTAAAGGAAGCCTCGATAATATGATGGGTGTTCCTCCCTCGAATCTGATCGATATGAAGGGTCAGTCCCGCTCCCCGGACAAAGCCCTGGTAAAACTCTTCCACCAGTTCCGTATCAAAGTCTCCAACCTTTTGCTTAAGTCCCGAAAGGCCGTAGTGTAAAAAAGCCCGTCCGCTAAAATCCAGGGAGGTTTGCACTAAGGCTTCGTCCATGGGCAGCAGAAAAAATCCGTAGCGCTGAATGCCGGCTTTACTCCCCAGAGCCTCCCGGAAACCTTCCCCGAGACAAATCCCCACATCCTCCACGGTGTGATGGGCGTCCACGGCTAAATCTCCTGTAGCCTTAAGGGTTAAATCGATGCCGCTGTGGGCCGTAAGTAAGGTGAGCATATGATCAAAGAATCCGATGCCCGTGGTAATATTTCCGTTACCGTCCCCATCAAGGTTCAGGCTAAGACGGATTTTCGTTTCCGTAGTTTCTCGTGTAATGGATGATTCTCGCAAGGGAATGCCTCCTTTTTCATAAATAAAATTAACCGATTTAGCTAATGGATTATTTAGTTCGTAAATAACCTTTGCAGCACCCGGATCATCTCTTGATTCTCCTCCGGTGTCCCCATGGAAATCCGGTAATAGGGAATATCCCGGTAGCGGAATTTTTTTATTTGAAAACCCTGTTCCAGAAGTTTACCGTCGAGGTTTTCCTTATAAGCATCTCTTCCGGGATTCAGGCTTTCCTTAGGAGTACTTTCTCTGACCCTAAAGCAAATGAAGTTTCCGGAACCGGGGTAAGGGTGAAAGCCCGGCAGCTCTTGAAGTGTGGTGTAAAGATGATCCCGCTCCCGGCGAATTTCTCCGATTCTCTCCCGGATCAGGGAACTACCCTCCGGAGTCTTTATATATTCTAAATAAGCCCTAAGAAGCTTTTGGGTCAAAACATTTAAATTATAGGGAGGCTTTACCTGGTGTATATAGGAAACCGCCTCGGGGCTTCCCAGTAAATAGCCGCCCCGCACCCCGGCAAGACCCTGGGCCTTGGAAAAGGTTCGAAGAATCATCAAGCGGGGATGGGAATCGTCCAACAAGGGAAGATAATCCTGATCACAAAACTCCCGGTAGGCCTCATCAATGACCACCATGCCTTGGGTCTCATTAAGTACCCGAAGGACGTCGTCTCTGGAAAGGGTCCCTCCCGTGGGATTATTCGGTGTACAAAGAAAAATCACCTTGGCCTGCACCCTGTTGGCGGTTTCTATAAGAGTACTTATATTGATGGTGAGGTCTTCATTCGGCAAGACACCGTAGTATTTCCCGCCGAGGATTTCCGTAAGGATCTGATACATGACAAAGGTAGGCTCGTGGGAGACTACCCCGTCTCCTTTCCCCACAAAGGTTTTAAGCAATACATCGATCATCTCGTCGGAGCCGTTGCCCACAAGAATTTGCTCCATGGGAAAGTCTAAAAACGCTGCGAGGGCTCGGCGAAGTTCCGTAGAATCCGTATCGGGGTAAAAGTTCACATCGGTGTTTTGGATGCTTTCAAAGGTTTGATCTAAAACGGCCTTTGGCACCGGATAAGGACTCTCATTGGCATTCATTTTGACAATTTTTTTTTCTTGGTTTTGCGTAATCCTTCGCGGATCATCCAGACCATCATTTTTACTGCTCTGAATAGTA
>SLKF01000086.1 GCA_007134725.1 Clostridiales bacterium
AAAAAAGCTTCTAAGTCCCAGCCGCAACAGTAAGGAGCAAGAAGTCCTAAATCATGGATATGTAAATCACCTTTTATATGAGAGTCCCGAAGACTTTTATCATATATTTTATTAAACCAATATTTTTTGGTAATACTCTCGACGATATGGTTATTCAGTCCCTGCAGTGAAAAACTCATATTCGCATTTTCATTAACCCGCCAGTCATCAAGATTCACATAATCTTCAATCATTTCTTCCGCATCCATAAAAAGATTTTTTACCTCGCGGATTTCTTCATGGCGTTTTCGATATAATATGAAAGATTTTGCGGTTTTGGCATGACCCTCTTCAATCAGTATTTTTTCGACAACGTCTTGGATATCTTCCACGGCAGGAATATTTCCTCGATAGGTTTCTTTTAACACCGATTCTACTTTTTTAGTAAGTTCATCGGCTTTTGCCTGGTTTTTCCCCCCCACTGATTGTGCCGCTGCAAAAATGGCTTTTGTGATTTTTTGGGAATCGTAATTCACAATTTCTCCATTTCTTTTTTGTACTTTTGCTAATGTCATTCATACCCCTCCTTGATTTTACTTAGTTCATATACTACATATAGTATATTATATAGAAAAGAGCTACAAGATTCAATCCAATTTGGAAAGAAAATTATAGCTCCGTGTACACCCTTTGTAATTTCATTGCTTGTATTAAATTAATTCTTCTTTGTCTAATTTTCTCAACTCATACAGCAATAGATCCCAACCTATTTTTTCAAATTGAAGATCTTGACGGGAATTCATTAACTGAACGCGTTTTTGCAGTTGCGTTTTCGTATGAGAACGGAGTTTTTCTTCTGTAGAATTACCGGGACCTAATAATGGATTTTCGGATGAAAGCATTTGATGTCGCTTCAACTGTTTTTTTAGCTCTAATACGGTGCCCACATTACCATGAATTAAAGGAACCTGATAATTCAGGTTTTTTTGAATGCAATCCGTTAAAAATACATAATGGGTACACCCCAGAACTAAAACATCCCCCTTACCGAGAGACAGTCTTTTGAATAATTGCATTAAATATGCTTGAACCTTAGGTCCGGCTCCTCCCTCTTGTTCAATTAATTGTACAAGTCCAGGACAAGGGAGCTCCACAATTTCTTTGTTTGTGTCGATATTCTGTACAAGTTCATGAAATTTCTTTTCTTTTAATGTAAAAGGGGTTGCCATGACTACCACCCGCTGAATATTTTCCATATTCACAGCAGGTTTTACTGCAGGCTCCATTCCGATTATCGGTAGATTATAAATTTGTCGTAAATCAGTAATCGCCGCACTTGTTGCGGTATTACATGCTACCACTAGGGCTTTAGCACCTCGATTAATTAGATCTTTGGAAATATTCATAGAAAAATTCAGAACTTCTTCCTTTGTCTTTTCTCCATAGGGCGCATTTTTAGAATCCCCATAATAAAGAAATTTTTCTTGGGGCAGGGTTATGATCATTTGAGCTAATACGCTGATTCCCCCTAATCCTGAATCAAATACACCAATCGGTTCCTCCATTTTAGCTAACATTCCTTTCGTCTCTAATAATTTATACGTTTTTTCCGCATGCTGATATTGAGCAGTAGTCCGATGGCGATCATATTAGATAACATGAAGGTTCCACCATAGCTGATGAATGGCAGTGGTTTTCCAGTAACCGGCATTAATCCGATGGTCATCATGATATTTGCAAAGATATGAAAAGCCAGCATGGAAATAATCCCTACTGCCAAGATTGATCCAAAGTGATCTTTTGACTGTTTAGCGATGATGATTCCTTTGACCAAGAGAATAATATACAGAAACAATAAGATGGATACTCCTACAAAGCCTAGTTCCTCTGCAATAACAGAGAAAATAAAGTCTGTATGTTTTTCCGGTAAAAATCCTAATTGGCTTTGAATTCCTTCGTTATATCCTTTACCGGTCAGCATACCCGATCCTACAGCATAAATGGACTGTGTAATCTGATAGGCATCTCCCATAGGGTCTAGGCTGGGATTAATAAACACCATAATTCTACGTTGCTGGTATTCATTTAAAAAATTCCAAGCAAAAGGAGCACTGGCTAAGGCCACTAAAAAAGTGATTATAATATACTTGTATTTTAATCCTGCCACAAATAGCATGGCAAAGGTAAAAACCGGAAAAACCATAGTAGTTCCTAAATCCGGCTGCATGTATACAAGACCCATGGGGATACCGGTGATGACAACAATCTTCCCGAGGGTTTTTAACTCATTGATTGTTTCATGATGCTCACTGATTACCTTGGCTAGGGAAATAATAATTCCGATCTTGGCAAAATCCGAGGGCTGAAAGCCAAAGCCTCCGATATACAACCAGCGGTTTGCTCCCCAATCATCCCCGCCAACCCCAGCGATTAATACTGCAATGAGCAGTAGGATGGAAAAAGAGTAGATCAAGAAATAAAAATTTCCAAAGGTTCTGTAATCAAAAAATAGTATTATGGTAATTACAACCAGTCCGAGAATCATGGAAGTCAGTTGTGTTTGTATATAAGAATCACTATTTGCTAAATTGCTGGTGGCGCTAGAAATCATGATAATTCCGAAGATGGAGATCATGATTACTACCGCAAGCATGGAAAAATCTAAGTTTTTTATTGCTTTTCCTTCAAGTTTCATTTGCCCACTCCTACATTTT
>SLKF01000145.1 GCA_007134725.1 Clostridiales bacterium
ATTATTGTTTAAAAATATTTTCCCGTGGTATATAATAGGATGTATGAAACAAAGATCAAATTACACAACAGGAGGGAATTAATTATACCGGAAAGAATGATAGGAAAAAATGCACCGGGTTTTACAATGAAAACCGTCGATGGAAGTGGAGAAAGTTTTAGTGAGGTTTCTCTGGAGGATTATAAAGGAAAGTGGTTAGTATTGTTTTTTTATCCTCTGGATTTTACTTTTGTATGTCCAACGGAGATTAAAGGCTTTAACAAACATATAGAAGACTTCAAAAAAGAAGGGGCAGAAATTTTAGGGGCAAGCACGGATAGTGAACATTCCCATAAGGCTTGGATCAATCAAGCGGAAGAACATGGAGGTTTGGGAGCCTTGAATTTCCCACTCGCTTCTGATATGACACAAAAAGTAGCCCAGGATTATGGAATATTAGTAGAGGAAGATGGAATCGCCCTAAGAGGTCTTTTTATCGTAGACCCGGAAGGGATTTTACGGTACTCCGTAGTACATGATTTGAATGTGGGACGTAGCGTGGATGAAACACTACGGGTATTAAAGGCGCTTAAATCCGGAGGTCTATGCCCAATCGATTGGGACGAAGGGGATCAGCACCTATAAGTTGGAATCTTTGCAGATGGTTGCATAGAGTGTCTTAAGTCGATTCACTGGAGTTTGGCGAATGAATCAACCTCTTTGCTTTGGTAAGCAGCGGGGAAAAAGATAAAAATAAAAAGAACGGAAGAGTTCTCAATTAAAGAGGCTTTTCCGTTCTTTTTCTACCCTATAGGGCTTATGATCGTGTTTTCGATTGTGATTTTGATAATCCTTAAATCTCTTTGTATTTACCGGCTAAAATCCGGGCCCAGTCTTTGGCGGAATCCAAGGCTTCAGGATTGTCCATAACTTTCACCTGGTCGACGTTACCCACAAATAAATTGCCCACATATTCCGTATTGATCGAACGGAAAAATAAATCCATTACCGGTAAGGTTCCGTTGAAAAGCTCCGGATCATCGTTCATATCAACCCCGGCGGTGGAAATGAACAAGCCGAGTCGTTTTCGATCGCGGTCGATCATGGGATCTTTAAGAACATATTTGCTGGAAAAAATCGCCTGACAGCGATCAATGATGGCTTTGGCCTGTGCACTGAGGGAGTTAAAGTATAAGGGCGAAGAAAAAAGAATGATATCGGAATCGTTAAAAGCTTTGTATAGATGGGTCATATCGTCTTGAAAAACACATCCCTTTATTCGGGTACAACGATCACAGGCAACACAGGGGCTGATCTTCAGGTTTTGGACGGAAAGGAGATCTACTTCAATAGTCTCATCCTTAGAGATATGATTTTTTAAACTTTCGACAACTTTTTTTGTAAGGGTTTCACTATTGCGTTTCCGAATGGGACTCCCCAGAATAGCTAATACTTTCACTGCGACACTTCCTTTCGAATTTTGATTGCATTGATTAACTTAATGTTACTTCTTTAGTTACATAAGAATATCATTAGTATACAACAGATTTCTAAAATCAAAAAGCCTAAGCGATTAAATTATAAAGGATCAATTTACACAGCCTTTAGTAAAGGATATAATAAATGGTAAAGGAACACACCATGCTCGATATAGAAAACTAAGAAAAATCATTATAGAAATCTAAGAAAGATCATTATAGAAAGAAAAGAGGGGCTTTAATGGAAAAAAAGAAAATCAAAGCGAACATTTTAATCTTATTAACCGTGTTTTTTTGGGGGATCTCCGCAACCAATACGAAAATCGTATTAGCGGAAGTGCCTCCTGCAACCCTTGCATTTCTTCGGTTTGCTCTGGCTGCCGGATTGCTTTGGGTAATCAATCGAAAAGTAAACCCCAGCGTGCGCTTGGCCAATAAAGACCGAAAAAGGATGATGTTTTGTGGTGGCGCAGGAATTTCGGTGTATTTCATTTTGGAGACCTACGGAATCAGTTTGATCAGCGCCGCGAATGCCACAATTTTATTGGCTTCGATTCCCATCTTCACCATGCTGGGAGAAAGAGTGTTTTTAAAAAGAAGAATAAAAAAAACGGAAACCCTGGGGGCCATTGTCACTTTAGCCGGAGTGGGTCTTGTAATTGGGAACTCTTTTAACATCAGTGGGGGTTACCGGGAAATGATCGGAAGCATGCTTCTCATTGGAGCCGCACTCAGCTGGGTGGTATTCTCTTTAGCGAACAAAACCTTAGAAAATAAGTACTCCATATTGTTTAACGCTACCTATCAAAGTATTTTTGGAAGTTTGTTTTTACTACCCGTGGCCTTGATGGAATATAGAAGTTGGGGGCCCATATCCATGATTTCTTGGGGAAATATATTGTATCTGACCTTATTCTGTTCCGCACTTTGTACATTTATGTACCTTTCAGCCTTAAAAGAGTTGGGGGCTACGGTTACCAATGTGTATATTAATCTTATGCCTTTTGTAGGCGTGCTGGCAGCTTATATCGTATTAAAAGAAACCCTGTATCCCCTGCAAATTCTCGGAGGAATCATTATTGTCATCGGCATATCCTTGGCAAATCTAAGACCCGGTTGGAGACAATCAGGCTATAAGAATAAAAACCTCTTGACACAAAAAAGCTAAGGTGGTATATTAGTTGAGTCGCTAAAAAGGGGAAAGCAAAACCCGAAGACCACCGGAAAAGACGA
>SLKF01000302.1 GCA_007134725.1 Clostridiales bacterium
AAAGAGTCCCTACGGCAATCCCTGATTCTTTAGCGATCATGCGCATGCTGATTGCTGAGTAACCGTGTTTTCTTATCAACGAAACCACCGCATTAAAAATCTTTTGTTCTATGTTTTCTATGATTTTCGGCATAGGATTCTCCTCACTTTACCCTTTTTTTACTTTCAGATTTTAACTTATTACTTATGTAGCAAGATAACGGGTGATTTAATGAACACTTATTCATAATATCATAACCTTATCAGAAAGTAAAATTTGGGCCTTTAACTAGCAACTTTTTTGTGAAATCCAAGAAAGAAACACAACAGAGGATATTGAGAACCTTTCCCCTCAGGCTCATATCCACGTTGTGTTTTTTTCATTCTTACATTTATGATTTAATTCTTTAAGGAGGCTGATTACCAAATCATTAAATCTTTTGCTACATCTTCCAAGTCCTCTCTAAAATCCGGGTGAGCAATGGCAATCAGACGCTTAACCCGTTCTTTTAAAGGGGTTCCCCGTAGGGCTGCCACACCATATTCCGTTACAACGTAATCCACATCATTTCTAGATAAAGTAACCGCTGCTCCCTTCATCAAGCTCGGAACAATTTTCGAGATGGTTTTTCTCTCTCCGCTTACGGGATCTTTGACTTTTGTGGTAGAGTAGAGAGCTATAATTGACTTTCCTTCTTTAGAAATTTGTGCTCCTATGGCAGTATCCGCCTGACCTCCGGTTCCACTGAACTGTCGATGACCGATAGACTCCGAGGCACACTGACCCGTTAAGTCAATCTCTATAGTGGTATTAATGGAAACCATTTTATGGTTTTTTCCGATCACATTCGGATCATTTACCCATCTTCCCCGCATAATTTGTACCGCTGGATTATCATCAATAAAGTCATAGACCACTTTACTCCCTAGTGCGAAGGTAGCCACCATTTTTCCGGGCATTAAAGTTTTTTCATTATTGGTGATGGCACCACTTTCAAAGAGCTCCACCATACCATCGGTAAACATTTCCGTATGAATTCCCAGATCTTTCTTTGTTTTTAATTCCGAAGCTACCGCATTGGGAATTCCTCCAATGCCTAATTGAATCGTAGAACCATCTTCCACCAAAGTCACGATATGTTTTCCAATCAGCCGATCCTTTTCGCTAGGTTCAGTAATGGGAAGTTCCGGAAGTTCATAGTTCTGTTCAATCAGATAATCAATTTCACTAATATGAATTATAGTATCTCCAAAGGTTCTAGGCATGTTAGGATTAACTTCTAATATAGTAATTTCTGCATGTTCTAACATTTCCCGCTCATAAGTAGCGCTTAAGGATAAGGAAATAAATCCATGTTTGTCCATTGGACTTGCGGTTCCGATAAAGATATTCGGTATTTTATAGTCCAGTCTTCGTTCCGCAGCTAAATGGAGATGATTAGGAACAAAAGACACATTTCCGTTCTTATGAGCTTTTCGTATTTCAGGACTGTAAAACCACCCCTCCATAGTAAAGCTCTCCTTATACTTCGGATTTTGAAAATACTCATATCCTCCCATGGGGAGACAGGTAACCACGGTTACATTCTTTACTCGATCCCCTATTTCATGAATTCGACTCACAATTCCCCGGGGTTCCGCGGCTCCTAGTGCCGAGATAATTTCATCATCGCTCTTAATCAATGACAAAGCCTTATCCACGGTAATTTTTCGTTCATTATACAAATTTTGAATATCCATCATTACCCTCCTAACTCCCCCATTTTATTGTGCAGGCATCCCAGGCATAGCCGATCCCAGCGCTAACCCAAGTAATAACTGAACCGTTTGTAATCTTTCCACTTTCCATGGCAAGCTCCGTGGAAAGAATCTGATCCACCTGACCGATATGACCAAAATCCTCTAGATAAATGGATTGCTCCAGACTAAGACCTAGTTCTGATAATACAAATTCGTGGGCCGACCGTTTCATATGAAGAATCGCAAGATAATCCAAATCTTTTCTCGTGTATCCACTCTTTTTCAAAGAATCATCAATGACTTTTAAGAAGTTTGGCATGCTTACCTCACCCAGTCCTTGTTTCATGTGCTCCGGACCAAAAACATCCAGGGATTTTTTACTTTTTTCTACATTTTTTTCGTTTATCGGATTTTCCGTACCACCATAACGTACACCTACATCCTTGGCAAAGGAGCCGTCACTGATTATGGAACTTTCCAGGAGACGGTTTTTTCCATGATTTTTCTTTAAAATAACCGCTCCCCCTCCCGCCGCAAGATTAAACATAAAGGTAACCCTGGGGTTTTGATAATCAATTAAATCTCCATTTCGGTACCCTCCCGCAATTAATACGGTATTGATTGTGTCATCTTCCAACATCATGGCCTTAGCAATCTTCATCGCTGCTACTGCAGAACCACATCGTTGAGCAATATCGATGCCCCATGCATTCTTTGCTCCAATTTTTTCTTGAATATAAATTCCTGTAGTTACTAAGGGGTACTCCTTATACTCTTCACCGATGGAAATGATTAAATCAATTTCTTCCGGATCCACTCCCGTGTTCTTCAGGCAAGCCATAGCAGCTTTAACTCCCATTTCCATTGTCCCGTCATCTTCACCGGGAATGGGCTTTTGATGAAATCCGAATTTATTTTTAATGATATCTACGGGAATTCCCGATTTTTCCGATATCTCCTCGGCGGTTTC
>SLKF01000074.1 GCA_007134725.1 Clostridiales bacterium
ACATTGAACTCCAGAAACATGGGTAGTTTTTTTTGATAAAGTTTCATGCGCGTAGCCAAATCAGTATTAAATTTTTTCATCAGGGATAAACTATTGTGATATTCTTCCTTTGAATTAATGTATAGCTCTTTGATATCACTGGTGAAGTAATCTCGAAGCACCTTGTGAGCGATACCCCACTCTTCGAAAATTCGCTTAGGAGGATATTCATAGGAGCCAACTCGCTTAATATCCTCCCAAAGATTGATTAAGTATTGAAGTTCTGATTCAAAATCCCGTCCGGAATAATTTTTTGCTGCGGTTCTAACAATCAGTCCATAGTTTTCAGGAAGGTATTTTTCAATTTCATTTTTTAGCATTAATCGGTTTTCCGGATTTCGAATTTGTCTAGATATCCCAATGCCCTGTTCGTAAGGAAGCAACACAACATTTCGTCCGGGAATCGCGACTTTCCTCGAAATTTTTGCCCCCTTATCCCCAATTTCTTCTTTCGTAACTTGGACAATAATCCCCTGCCCTTTTTTCAATAGCTTATTGATCTTTTGGTTTTTCTTTTCCCCGGGAAGAATTGCATCATGAATATGAAGGTAGGCGTTTTTTTCGCGGCCAATATCAACAAAAGCCGCTTGCATACCGGGTAAAACATCTGTAATTTTTCCAAGATAAATGTTGTTTAAAATTTTTTCAGAATCTTTCTTCTCTACATAGTATTGACTGAGCCCATATTTTTCATCCAGGATGGCAATGCGATTTTCTTCAAAGCCAATATCTACTAAAATGGTTTCCATTGAACTCCCCCTTACGTCCTAGTCCCTTATATTACTGCATCAATAAGGTTTTTTAACTCCCCATCCATCTCATGATACAGATCCTTTCGCATAATTTCTATGGATGTGATTTCTAAAGAGAGTTCTTTTTCTTTACTTGAATTTTGGTTTTGTAAATATTTTTCAAATAGCTGAATAAGATCTTCAGGCTTTAGATTGCCCTTGGACCCGGTAGTCAATAAGGCATCAAAGAGTCCCCTTTGGCCTTCTGTTTTTTCTAATGTAAATTTTTTTATTAAAGGCTTTACATCCACTTCTTTATATTCTTGGTGACGCTGTCGTCGTTTTTTCTTTTTCTTTCTAGTTATCATGATGGTTTCCTGTTCCAAAAACTCAGTGACCCATTCTTCAAGTAACAAGGCATCCATTTTTTCCGATGAAAACACCAGCATAATTTGATAATCCGAATACTCTACCATAGACATTAAGGAGTCTTCCTTGGAATCGATGTATTCTCCTTCTAGTATTCTAATGCCTCTCGGCATATGTTCATTCACTTTTTCTTTAAACTCCGAAAAAAGAATTTCTTCATTAAGTTTCACATCGAAATATTCTCCCTGGCTTTCAACCCCAAGACTCAGCGCTGTGGCAAAAGAAATAATGGGATGCGGATTAAAACCCTGAGTATAGGAAATGCATATTCCAGCCCTTCTCAAGACTCGATGAAATAGCCTTACCAGATCGAGATGAGAAATATATTTCATCTCACCGGTTTTTGAAAATTTTCCTCGCAACATAGCCATTAACAAACACCCCGTTTTGTGGTAAAGTTTTGATTGATTCCACAACCGGAGCAGTTCAGTCGGCAATCAGCGGTTACCTCTTCATCTTTCGCTTTTTCATTTTCATTTATTAAAAATGATTTATTAACGCCGATATCAAAGTGTTCCCATGGTAGGACCTCATCGTAGTTTCGACTTCTATGACTATAGAAATCTACTGATAAATCCTCCAATTGGAAGGCTTCCTTCCATTTATGATAATTAAATCGGTCGCCCCATCCGTCAAATTTACATCCTAAAGTATAGGCTCTATGAAGTACCCTTGCCATTCTTCGGTCCCCTCTGGCGAAAGTTCCTTCAATAACACTGGTTTTACCGTCATGATAATTATAGTTTATACTCCGATGGGTAAGACTCTCTTTTAAGAGGGATTGTCGGCGATGAATTTCATCTAAGGTAATCTGTTCTTCCCATTGAAAAGGGGTGAAGGCTTTAGGTACAAAGGTGGAAGTGCTTACCGTAATTTTCAAGCCCCCGGCCCTTTGCTCCTTCGGTACACCATGGTATTGATTTAACACCTTATACACCAAGTCTTTAATTCCTAAGATGTCTTCGTCAGTTTCTGTGGGCAATCCAATCATAAAGTACAACTTAATATTATTGTAACCCATTTCAAAAGCTTCTCTAGCCGAGTTTAATAGATCTTTTTCCGTTATGTTTTTATTGATCACATCCCGAAGCCTCTGAGTTCCGGCTTCCGGTGCAAAGGTCAATCCGGTTTTACGTACTTTTTGAATCTCTTCAATCAGTTCTTTTGAAAAGTTATCCAACCTGAGGGAAGGAAGAGAGACTCCTATATGATCTTTTTGGTTAATCTCAATAAGATGATTTATTAACGCTTCAATTTCGGTATAGTCACTGGAACTTAAAGACGCTAAAGAAATCTCTTCATAACCTGTATTTTGCAGTAAATCATGGGCCATTTTTTTTAATTTTTCTAAGCTACGTTCTCTAACCGGTCGGTAAATCATCCCGGCTTGACAAAAACGACACCCCCGAATACACCCTCGAAAGATCTCCAAAACTACACGGTTATGAACAGTATCAATATAAGGCACCAGAATTTTATCC
>SLKF01000268.1 GCA_007134725.1 Clostridiales bacterium
AGAAAAAAGAGCTCCCCCTCTCCGAACGAGTATACTACTGTGAAGCCTGTGGTATTGTCCTCGATCGGGATTATAATGCAAGCATCAACATCAAAAATGAAGGAATACGTATGACATTAGCGTAACCTCAACATAGAACCGTGGGGCACACGGGGTTAGCTCGCTTATGCTGTAGCCGGTAGGCTACTCGAACGAGAAGCCCCCACTTCTACAAGTGGTGGGAGTATGTCACTTTAGGGTATAAAGTAGTTAACAGGAAATCATCCGGGATTTAAGGAACGTTGAAATAATAATTAAAAAAATAAATTGGTCTTTGATCTGTTGAATTTTATCAAGGAGGAGGAAAGGGGTGTAATTGTGGGAAGTCTTTTTTCTGAAGATTATTATAAATTTATTTTTGAGAATAGTCTTGATGCCATCATGGTCACGAAACCTGATGGACAAATTGCAAAAGCAAATCCTGCCGCCTGCGAAATGTTGGGAAGGACAGAGGAAGAGCTTCGTAGGGTTGGAAGGAAGGGAGTAATAGACCTTGAGGATCCCAGATTGAAAGATGCCTTGGAGCGAAGAAAAAAAGAAGGGAAAGTTAGAGCGGAACTGAACTTCATTAGAAAGGACGGTACAAAATTTCCCGCAGATTTGACCTCAAGCCTATTCAAAACCAAAGAGGGAGAAGAGTGGACCGTGATAATCATGAGAGATATGACGAAAATCAAAGAAGCGGAAAGGGTTTTAAGAAATGAAAAAGCCCTATCGGAAAAGCTGGCAAGCTATGATTGTCTTACGGGGGTCTTGAATCGAAGAGGATTTATGAAACGCTTGGAAGAGGAACTCGGAAAAGCCGATCGGGAAAAACAGGAATTAGGGTTAATCATGACCGATGTGGATTTACTTAAAAAGGTTAATGACCGTTTTGGTCACTTAGCCGGAGATCGGGTGCTCAGAAAGTTTGCAGATGTCTTACAAGAGAATTTAAGACTGTATGATGTAATCGGGAGACTTGGCGGAGATGAATTCATTGTGGCGCTGCCCAATACCACGGATGAAAAAACGAAAGAAATCGCAGAGCGGCTTCGGGAGAAAATCGAGAAGATGGAAGTGGAGTATGAGGGAAGTACCATCAAAGTGACCGCAAGCTTTGGGGTGAAGATGTACCGGCCCCAAACAGAGGTCAGTATAGATCAACTGATTTCAAAGGCGGATGAAAACTTGTATCTTGCCAAGGGTTTTAGGAATAACGTTTATCTTGGATAATTGGGTTTTCGGCCATCCTGTGGGTGGTCTTTTTTTACCCGGAAACATTTGATAATTATTATCAAATACATGGTTATAGAATACAAACCGTGGTATAATTATACTATAGAAAATATTAAAGGAGAATTATTATGAAAACCAAAAAAAAGATCATATTGTTGTTGGTTTTTTTGCTCTTACTGGGATCCATATATGCTTTAGGGACGTCAAGAAGAACGATTGCTGAAGATGAGGAGACTATAGGATCCGATCCCGTGTATAACAAAGAGGATTATGCTGCAGCCACTTTTGCAGGAGGCTGCTTTTGGTGCATGGAACCTCCCTTTAGAAAGCTCTCCGGTGTGATCGATGTAATTTCAGGCTATACGGGAGGAGATACTGAGAATCCCACGTATGAAGAAGTTACAGCCGGTGGTACAGGCCACGTGGAAGCGGTACAGATTATTTATGATGAGAACCGGATCTCCTACGATTCTTTACTGGAGGTCTATTGGAGACAAATTAATCCCACGGATGATGGAGGACAATTTGTGGACCGAGGATTCTCCTATACCTCTGCCATATTTTATCATGATGAAAACCAACGGGTATTGGCAGAAAGCTCAAAAGAAGCCTTGGAAGAGTCCAACCGATACGACAGCCCCTTAGTAACCCCCATAAGAGAGGCGAAGACTTTTTACCCGGCGGAAGAGTATCATCAGAATTATGCGGAAAAAAACCCTCTTAGATATAATTTCTATACGAGAAATTCCGGACGGGATGAATATCTAGACGGAATTTGGGGAGATGACCGGGAATATGAGGTTTCTCATAACTTCAATGGTTTCGTAAAACCCAGCGACGAAAAACTAAGAGAGCGATTAACCCCCCTACAGTACCGTGTTACTCAAGAAGACGGTACAGAACCGGCATTTAACAATGAGTACTGGGACAATAAGGAAGAAGGCATTTATGTAGACATCGTGTCGGGAGAGCCGCTTTTTAGTTCCCGGGACATGTACGACTCCAAAACCGGTTGGCCAAGTTTTACAAGGCCCTTAGTGCCGGAAAATATTGTGGAACGGGAAGACCGAAAACTCTTTATGGTCAGAGTGGAGGTTCGAAGCAAACATGGGGATTCTCACTTAGGCCATGTATTCGAAGACGGTCCGGAGCCCACAGGCTTACGATACTGCATGAACTCCGCAGCCCTTCGCTTTATTCCCAAGGAAGAATTGAGAAATGAAGGATATGGAGAGTTCGAAAGCTTATTTGAAAATTGACTGGTATGATCAACCCCAGCCAGCCCAGCCAGCCCAGTCAGGCCAGTCAGGCCAAGTCAAGACCATTCAGATCCATTGGATGGTCTTTTTTTATGTTTTGGAGGAGAAAACCATAGAGCATTTTTTTCCTAAGAAATACCTTGCAATCGAAAAATTTGCTATGGATTGAATTTATGCAGGAATTATTAGAAAGATCTCGAATAATAGTAAAGAGAAAATGAATTTATTTAACCGAGAGCAATAGGAGGATGTAAGGTGATAAAAACTTCCCCAGGAGAGAATAGCAATAAAAATTTCAAAGGATCCCTTAAGGGAAAGTGGATCCCTTTATTCCTGATGGTCTGGGGAGTTCTATTGGGAGGATACGCCTATGGAGAAAATGAGGAGATTACCCTTCAGCTTCGCTGGGATCATCAGTTTCAATTTGCCGGTTACTATGCGGCCCTGTGGGAGGGCTATTATGAAGATGTGGGATTGAATGTTCACATTTTAAGCGGATTCGATGACGCGGGAGAGGTGATTGCAGCCCCAAAAGAAGTGGGAGAAGGCCGTGCGGATTTTGGAATTGGGGCCTCGGATATCTTAACCTATCAGGAAAATGGATACGAGTTTGCTGTAGTAGCTTCGATTTTTCAACGAAGTCCTGTGGAGTTTTATATGCTCGAAGACACTCCTTATCAGAGCTTAGTGGATCTTTTGGACCTGGAGGTAGCTCGACGAGAGAATGATTTGTTGGACATAGAACTACAGGCAATGCTGGTGCAGGAGGGGATTGATCCGGATTTGATTCCTCGGATTTCCGGAGATTATGACTTTTCCATTGAAGATCTTACCAGTGGTCGCTTCGACGTCATTCCCGGTTATTTGGGAACCATTCCTTACCAAGGAGAGCTAAGAGAGATAAAGCTTCAGACCCTAAAGCCCATAGATTATGGAATTGATTTTTACGGAGACAGCATTTTTACCAATGCAGCATACGCCCTGTCCCATCCGGAACGGGTAAATGATTTTAAAGAAGCCAGCCTACAGGGATGGGAATATGCCTTGGAAAATCCCGAGGAAATAATTGAAAAGATGCTCTTACACTTTCATGAACCGGAAGGGATGTCCTTGGAGGAGTATCGTGCCTTTAATACATTTCAAAAAGAACAGGTATTGGAATATACCCTTTATCCAATCGTTTCCCTGGGAAACATCAATCCGTATCGCTGGGAGGAAATGGAAAGAATCCTGGTAGAACTTCAAGTGATTGAAGAAAGTAGGGATTTGAATAACTTTATCTTCGACTATGGTCAAATTATCCAAGGGCAGCGGGAACGAATCATCACCATATTAATCGCCATTTCCATGGGACTGGGTATGGCCACGGTTTTATTTATCGTGTATTATGTGGCTTCCAAGAAAACCATGGGAAAACTCCAGGTCCTGGTGGCGGAGGCCCTTAGAGAAAATCAGAAGCAGGAGGGGATTATCCTCTATCAGTCCCGGCTGGCGGCTATGGGAGAGATGATCGGACATATTGCCCACCAATGGAGACAACCCCTAAACCAGCTGAATCTGATGATTACCAATGTGGAAGAATCCTATCAGGATCAGGATCTTCAAAAAGAAGACATGGAGAGTTTCACGAAACGATCGCAAAAACTGATTTATAAAATGTCCGAAACCATTGATGATTTCCGATACTTTTTCAAACCTCAAAAGGAAAAGGAAGTCTTTGATGTACGGGATCTCATTCACACCACATTAGAGCTGTTAAAGGATTCCATGAACTTAAAAGATATTTCTGTTGAAATAAATGAACAGACTGAAGAGGGTGAAAAACACCGGGAGCAAGCTTTCAAAGTGAAAGGCTATGGAAACTATTTTTCTCAAGGGATCTTCAATGTGGTTCATAACGCCATGGATGCTGTGGAAAAAGAAGAAAAAACCAATCGCCGAATCTTCATTGAGGTTTTGGATTGTCATAAAACCATAGCAATTAAAATTAGAGACCGGGGAAAGGGTATCCCAATAGAAAACCTGCCACGAATTTTTGATCTGTATTTTACCACAAAAGACAAAGAACATGGGACGGGCTTGGGTCTTTATATTACCAGAATTATTGTGGAGGAACATCTGTCGGGAACCATCAAGGCAGAGAATCTAGAAAAAGGGTTTCAGGTGATGGTAGAAATCCCCAAGGAGGGTAAAAGTCTATGAATCAGCAGAATGATTTGATTTTGCAGAACTTATCCGTACTCTATGTGGAGGACGAGGAAGATACCCGCATAGAACTGGCTCGCTATTTGCGGCGACGGGTAGGGAAACTATATACCGTGGGAAACGGGTTGGAAGGGTTGGAAAAATTCCGGGAGAATCCTATAGACATGATCATTACCGACCTTAAAATGCCCTTAATGGATGGGTTGGACATGGTAAGAGAAGTTCGGAAAATAGACGTCAACGTTCCGGTGATCATTACATCAGCCCTTTCGGATAGTGAGAGGATCTTAAGTGCCATGGACCTTGAGGTGGTGAAATATGTGGTCAAACCCATAAACCCCAAGGAATTGGTGGCGGTTTTATCGGATATTGGGAAAAAAGTTTTGCAAGATCAACAAAAAGAACTGCTTAGAGAAAATACCTGGGCGACAAAAGATGAAAAAATGGCTCTGGAAAAAGAGATGGAAAGGAAATGTGCGGCAATTTTAAAAAGTCGAACCGGCAAAGGGCCAAAAAAAATACAAGCCTTCATTCAAGGGGAGGCGCTTTCCATAGAGATGAGTGAAATGCTTACCCCAATGGAAAAGCAATTATTAGGAAATCCTAAACATACCACCCTGGTTACCTATTTTCGAAGATCCTTTTATGAAGAAATAAAAAATGAACTGGAAAGGAGTTGCTCTGAGGTCCTGGGAAGATCTTGCAGCTTTTGGGACTTGGATCAAAATACGAAGGAAAATTGGGAATCCCTTCGCTTCAAAATTGGCAATCCCCATTGAATATTCCAAATATTTTGCTAAGGGCTTTACGATGTATCAAAAAATATGATACAATATTATCAGAATAGAAAAGAAGTGGAATACTGACTTTTCTATAAACTATATGAATTAGTAAATCAGTAAATAATAGAATAACCGCTGAACAAGAGTTAAAGAAAATCCTAGATTTTGCTTTAAAAGGTCAGCACGAAAGAAGAGATTCTTTTGTGCTGACCTTTTTTATGGAAAAAACCCAAATATCCAAGGAGGCGTAAAAAAATGGCAGAAAGAAGCGAAAAAGTTCGAAGTCGGTCGGTTTTTCAGTTGGAAGGGATGCCCAGTATCGGTAGAGCATTTCCCTTAGGGATGCAACATGTTTTAGCAATGATTGTGGGGAATATCACCCCTGCGATCATCATTGCGGGGATCGTGGGACTGGGTACCGGGGACGCCACGCTCTTGGTACAAAGTGCCATGTTTATTGCAGGAATTGCAACATTAATTCAGCTTTATCCCATGGCAATAGGAAGTTCTCCTTACCGCATCGGGTCCGGTTTACCGGTAATTATGGGGGTCAGCTTTGCCTACATTCCTCCCTTAATTGCCATTGGCAGTCAATACGGAATAGCAGCAATACTGGGAGCCCAAATGATTGGTGGTATAGTGGCCATTATTGTGGGTATATTTATAAAACCGATTCGAAAATATTTCCCCCCAATGGTGGCGGGAACCGTGGTCTTTACCATTGGACTGTCGCTGTATCCCGTAGCCGTAAACTATATGGCCGGGGGCATAGGACAAGCGGGATATGGGTCTTACACCAATTGGTTAGTGGCCATTGTTACTCTGTTAGTGGTGCTCTTTTGCAATCAGTTTGCAAAAGGCTATGCAAAACTGGCGTCGATTTTAGTCGGAATTTTAGCAGGATATTTCCTTGCCATACCCTTGAATCTTGTGGATTTTTCTCCAATTGCAGAAGCTTCCTGGTTCGCACTGCCCAGACCCCTGCACTTTGGCATTGAATTTTACCCATCAGCGATTTTAACCATGGCGATTATGTATGTGGTAAACTCGGTGCAAGCCGTAGGAGATCTTTCTGCCACAACCGTCGGGGGCATGGGCCGGGAAATCACCGACGAAGAGTTATCCGGCGGTATTGTCGGGAATGGTGTGGCCAGTATTATCGCCTCGTTTTTTGGAGGACTTCCCACGGCTACTTATAGTCAGAATGTGGGAATTGTAAGTATGACGAAAGTCATCAGTAAGTTTGTATTGGCCTTGGCCGCGGGAGTGATTTTACTTGCAGGATTTGTGCCCAAGGTAGGCGCATTAATGACAACGATACCCCATAGTGTTCTTGGTGGAGCCACCATTACGGTGTTCGCCCTGATTACCATGACAGGAATTCGACTGATCATACAGGACGAGTTATCCATTCGAAACATCACCATTGTGGGATTGGCTGTGGCTTTGGGCGTCGGGATCAGTCAAGTGCCGGAAGCCTTATCATTATTTCCCAACTGGTTTATGATGATTTTCGGAAGCTCTGCGGTGGTAATTTCCGCCATCGTTGTTTTCAGCTTGAATATTATCTTACCGAAAAAGTCCATTGAAGATGAAAGATTAGAGCGAGAAAAAATGGAAAAAGAAATGGAAGTGGAGGGTTCTTAAATGATCACCATACGAAAGTATTTTTTCCCTGAAACCATAGAAGAAGCCTACGAGACGCTTATGGAAAAAAAGAGCAATGCCTTAATCGGAGGCGGGGCCTATTTAAAGCTGGGCTCCAAGGCCATGGGTACCGCAGTGGATCTATCCAAGGTGGGACTGGACTATATTAGGGAAGAGGAAAGCGCTTTTGAAATTGGAGCCATGACCACCTTTTCAACGGTTATGCTTCATGAAGGGCTAAACAAACACTTTGACAACCTTTTTCAACGGGCCATCGAAGATATTGTGGGGATGCAGCTGAAAAACATGGTTACCATCGGCGCAACGATTTATTCCCGGTATGGTTTTTCCGACTTTTTAACCGCACTCTTAGTTACCAATACAAAGGTTAAGCTCTTTAATGCGGGATGGATTTCTTTGAATGCTTTTCTGGAAAATGGTCCGGAAAAACGGGATATTTTAGAGAAAATTCGAATTGAAAAGACCAATGGGTTGTATCGTTTTCAGGATTTAAGAGGGTCCAGCAGCGATTATTCGATTATCAATCTGGCCTTATCAAAAGAAAAAGATGCCTACCGGATAGCGGTAGGGGCAAGACCGGGACGGGCAAAACTTGCGGTGAAAACAATGGATTTTTTGCAGGAGCGGGAAGTGACAGCAGAAAACATGGAAAAAGCAGGAGCAATTTTATCCGAAGAAGTGGTTTTCGGCACCAACGGCAGAGGTTCAAAGGAATACCGAAAGGCCATGGCCAAGGTATTATTGAAAAAAGCCTTACAGGAGGTATCCATCCATGAAAATTAACCTAACCATCAACGGGAAAGAAAAAGAAATCGAGATTGCTCCTGATGACTATTTATCCGAGGTCCTGAGAAGAGAAGGTCTTTTAGGCGTAAAAAAAGGCTGTGACACCGAGTCCTGTGGCCTGTGTACCGTTCATTTGGACGATGTTGCCGTACTTTCCTGTGGAACCCTGGCGGCGAAAGCCCATGGAAAGGCCATAACCACCATCGAAGGGGTAGAGAAAAAGGCGGAAAAAATCCGATATGAGCTGGGGAAAAGAGGGGTAGACCAATGCGGATACTGCGCCCCGGGAACCATTATGAGTATCCTGTATTTAGAGAAAGTAGTCAAAGATCCCACAGAAGAGGATATCAATCGATATCTAAAGGGGAATTTTTGCCGCTGTTCCGGATATGTGGGACAGTTGGAAGCCATAAAATCTTATCTGGAGGGTCAAAAACATGAAGTATGTGAATGATTCCATCAAAAAGATCGATAGCGATGCCCTGCTAAAGGGAAAAGGGGTATATACCGATGATTTAGCCCCAAAGGATGCACTGTGTATTAAAGTGGTTCGAAGCCCCCATGCCTTTGCAAAAATAATCAATATTGATGATCGATTAACCCGAAAGGTAGCCGGGGTGGAGATGGTTATTACCCATAAAGATGTAAAAAAGATCCCATTTACAAGGGCGGGACAGTGTTATCCGGAACTTTCCCCCTACGATAAATTCATACTGGATGAATACGTACGGCATGTGGGGGACGATGTGGCCATTGTTGTTGCGGAGAATCAGAAATCCGCAGAAATGGGGGCCAAACGACTAAAAGTCACCTACCAAGTATTGGATCCCTTACTGGATTTCACGAAAGCCGAGGGGCATACAACTTTGGTACATCCGGAAGAGGAGAACTTTATTCCCGTGGATTTTGTGGGCTATGATCGAGAGCAAAACCTGGCCTGTAACATTGGTTTTGAAGTAGGAGATATTAAGGAAGTGCTGAAAGATTCGGAAGTGGTGATACAAAAAACCTATGAAAGTCAGGCCCAGGCCCAAGCCATGATGGAGACCCAACGAGCCTTTAGCTACGAGGATGAGTACGGCCGTTTAGTCGTGGTATCCTCTACCCAAATTCCTTTTCATGTTCGAAGAACCTTAGCCAGAGCCTTGGACATGCCCATGAGTAAAATCCGGGTGATCAAGCCGAGAATCGGAGGAGGATTTGGCTCCAAGCAAAGCATTCATGCGGAGTTCTATCCCGCCTTAATTACAAAACTCACCGGAAGACCCAGCAAAATTGTGTACAGTCGGAAGGACGTATTTACCGGAACCACCTCCCGGCATAAAATGAAATTTGATATTACTCTGGGGGCAAGCAAAGAAGGAAAAATTCTAGGCATCGAGATGAATGCTCTTTCTGATACAGGAGCCTACGGAGAACATGCCAATACCACCGTGGGGGCTGCAGGAAAAAAAGTGCTGACCCTCTACAATAAGGTGAAGGCCTGCAGTTTTAAGGGAAAAGCCGTATATACCAATAACCTTCCCGGGGGAGCCCTCAGGGGATTCGGCGTGACCCAAGGAACCTTTGCCTTGGAATCTGCAGTCAATGAACTGGCAGAAGTTTTAAAGATGGATCCCGTTACCCTTCGGGAAATGAATATGATTAATAAAGGAGAAACCACGCCGATTTATAATATCATTACCAAAGGATCCGGTCCGGAGCCGATCTACATGGACAGTTGTGAACTGGAGGCCTGTGTAGAGAAGGGAAAAGAAATCTTCGGATGGGAAAATCGGAAGAGCCGAATCGCAAAAGAGAAAGACCCGTTAAAGGAAAAAAGAAAAGCTCGGGGCCTAGGCATGGCCATCGCACAGCAGGGATCGGGACTGCCCAATATTGATATGGCCGGGGCTACGATAAAACTCAATGACGATGGGTTCTTTACTTTGCTGGTAGGCGCCACAGACATTGGTACAGGCAGTGATACCATACTCAGTCAAATCGCTGCGGAGGCACTGGATGTTTCCATGGATCAAATTAATATTCATGCGTCAGATACGGACGTGAGTCCCTTTGATAGCGGGGCCTATGCCTCAAGTACCACCTATACTTCCGGAAATGCAGTCATTGAAGCCTGTAAGAAAATGAATGACTTAATAAAAGAATATGGGGCAAAAGTCTTGGAAGAAGATATGGAGAACATTACTTTTGAAAGGGGACTCATTACCAGCAAAAACGGGAAAGAAATATCCCTGGAAACCTTTTCCAAGAAAATAACCTACTCTATGGTTCATCAACAGCTAACGGCTACCGGATCCTTTGTGCCTAAAAAAGCCGCCCCCCCTTATATGGCAGGTTTTGCCGAGGTGGAGGTGGACCTGGACACGGGGAAAGTGGACCTGTTGGACTTTGTAGGAGCCGTGGACTGCGGTACCGCAATCAATCCCATACTGGCCCAGGTACAAGCCGAGGGAGGAATTGTTCAGGGAATCGGAATGGCCTTATATGAAGAAGTAAAGGTAAGCCCGAAGGGGAAGTTAAAGTCCAACACTTTTATGGAATATAAAATCCCCACGAGAAAAGATATTCACAAGATTCAAATTGAACTGATCGAAGGACACGATGACACGGGACCCTACGGAGCAAAATCCATTGGGGAGGTAGTCATTAACACCGTGCCACCGGCTATTATGGAAG
>SLKF01000114.1 GCA_007134725.1 Clostridiales bacterium
CTTTTGAAAATATTCGGGCATGGGGGAATCAAACTCCATGTACTCTCCCGTACTTGGGTGAATAAACCCTAAGGTTCTTGCATGGAGCATTTGTCCCTCCAGGGAGAATGGAGATTTCATTGGACCATATACCGGGTCTCCCACTAGGCAATGATTGATATACTGAAGATGTACCCGAATCTGATGGGTTCTTCCGGTTTCCAACCGTGCCTCAAGCAAGGTGTACTTTTCAAAGCGTTCCAGAACCGTTAAATGGGTCTTAGCAAATCTTCCATCATCCAGCACCGTCATTTTCAATGGATTTTTCGGCGATCGTCCAATCGGTGCATCGATTACCGCTTTTTCTTCCTCCATAACCCCATGGACCAGGAGTAAATACTTCCGTGATACCTTTCGGTCCTGCAGTTGTTTTTGTAAATCCCGATGGGCTTGGTCCGTCTTTGCTACCATCAACAAACCTGAGGTATCTTTATCAATCCGATGAACAATACCGGGGCGAATAACTCCATTAATGGAGGAGAGCTTGCCCTTGCAATGGTACATCAAGGCGTTTACCAAGGTTCCTTCATGGTTCCCGGCTCCGGGATGGACGACCATGCCCTGGGGTTTGTTCACCACTAAGAGATCCCCGTCCTCGTAGATGATTTCAATCGGGATATTCTCCTCTTCAATCTCCAAAGGTTTCGGTTCAGGAATTTCAATAGTAATTTCGTCTCCTTCTTTTAGAATACTGCGATTTTTTCCCGGTTCCCCGTTAAGGGTTGCCCGGTTTTCTTTGATCAATTTTTGCAGGTAGCTGCGGCTGTACTCCTCCAAATTTTCCGCTAAAAATACATCCAACCGCTTGCCTTCATCTTCCGAGTCAAGAATGAACTCGTGTTTATCCATTTTTACAGCCCCTTTTCTATGGCTTTTTCATAAAATATAATGATCCCGATGGTAATAATGGTACCGACCACAATAGCCATATCCGCCACATTCCATACGGGCCAAATTCGAAAGTCGACAAAGTCAATCACAAAACCTAAGTACATACGATCGATTAAATTACCGATGGCTCCCACAAAAATAAGGTTCAAACCGATTTTCAGTATCTTAATCTCCGGTTCCATCTGGCGTAAATACCACAGAATAAATATCAAGGTTGCAATGGTTGCTACAATAAAAATCCAACGCTGGTCCTGTAATATTCCAAAAGCGGCTCCCCGGTTTTCCACATAGGTTAAGTGAAAAATATTTTCAATAACAGGAATACTCCCAACTTCTCTAAGATAGTTGTACGCCCAATATTTCGTTGCCATATCCATGGCGAGTATGATGATAAACATCCCAATAATCAACGCTAAAACTCCCTTCTTCGGGTCTAAAAATCCTCTTCTTTTAAAATGTCTTTTACTAATTCCTTAGAGCGAAAGGCTGCTTTCATCACAAAGGTTTTATAATTATCGTTGGCGGAGCCGTCAGCCTTATCCGACATTGTGCGAATTACCACAAAGGGGACCTGGTTCATATAACAGGCCTGGGCAATGCTTGCTCCTTCCATTTCCGTACACATGGCTGCAAATTCTTTTTTTAGATGTTGTTTCATGGTTGTGCTGCTGACAAAAGTATCTCCCGAAACAATTTTCCCCTTTTTGACCCCCTCTTTCCCAAATCGCTTAATGCCTTTAGCATAGGCTTTTTTCACGAGGAAAGGTTCTGCAGGAAAAATTGACGTAACCATTCTGGGGATTTCTCCAAGTTTATAACCAAATTCCCGGGCGTCCACATCGTATTGTTGCAGTTCCGTAGATACCACAATATCCAATATGTTTAAATCCTCACCGAGGGCTCCCGCCACACCGGTATTGATGATTTTTTCAACATCAAATTCACTGATCAGTATTTGCGTGCAAACCGCAGCATTTACTTTTCCAATCCCACTTTTGACCAGAACGATGGATTTTTTTTCTAAGACTCCCTGATAGAAATGCAGCCCTGCAATTTCTTTTTCCAGATGTACTTCCATCTCTTTCTGTAATATTTCCACCTCTTCATCCATAGCTCCAATTATTCCATATTGAATCATGATAATCAATCCTTTCAATAATTTATTTCAAAAAAAATCTCGCTCTCATCTCCTGGAGCGAGTTTCTTTATTAGTCGATTTCATCATCCTGATTAAAGTCTGCATCAAGAATCGTACTTAATTGTGATTCCAGCAAGGTTTTGCATCGCACCTTAAAAATATTCATCTGCTTTTTCGCTTCTTCATGCTGATCCTGTATTTTTTCCGTATCCCGCTTGGCTTTTTCGATCATGAATTTCCCGTCGTTCTCCGCTTTTTCTACGATCAATTGGGCTTCTTTATTGGCATTTCTTTTCACTTCATCCGCAGTACTCTGGGCCACCACTAGAGTATTTTTCAGGGTTTCTTCAATATTTTGATATTTCTCCATATCTTCCCTGGCCCGTTGAACCTCTTCCTTCAGCCGAGTGTTTTCTTTGTATAGGGATTCAAAGTCTGTAAGAACTTCATTTAAAAATTCTTCAACTTCCCGTTCCTTATAACCTCTTACCCCTTTACTGAATTCTTTTTTTTCAATATCCAATGGAGTGATCATCCTATGTACCTCCTCTTTATAAAAGCTTTTCCAACGTAATTCTAATTCTGCCGGATTTCGTTTC
>SLKF01000015.1 GCA_007134725.1 Clostridiales bacterium
AAAGCGGGAACGTTTTTAATTTTTAAATTTTTGCAGGCTCTCCACCGTCGTTCCCCTGCAATAATCACATAGGCGTCTTTTTTCGTTTCATCCTTGGATAGGAGGATCGGTTGCAATACCCCATGTTTTTTAATGGATGCCATCAACTCTTCCAGGCTTTCTTTTGAAAACTCTTTTCTGGGCTGATGGGGATTCGGTCGGATTTTATGAATATCAATGCCCTGGGTAGTCTGTAGGTTCTTCCCCTCTTTTTCCCTTTCCAGTAAAGTGGATTTAGGGATCAGTGCTTCCAATCCTTTTCCTAAGGCTCTTTTCTTCGTTTTCTCTGCCATTAGATCACATCCTCTTCAAGATCTAGAAACTCTTCCGCTAAATTTCGATAAGCTTCCGCACCTTTGGACTTCCCATCGTAGTAAATAACCGGCAGTCCATAACTTGGTGCTTCCGCTAAACGGATATTTCGAGGGATAATACTGGTGTATACCTTCCCTCGGAAATATTTTTTCACCTCTTCCACCACTTGAATTCCAAGATTGGTTCTACCGTCAAACATGCTTAGCACCACTCCTTGAATTTCCAAGTTGGGATTTAAGTTTTCCTGAACCAACTCTAAGGTATTCATCAATTGGCTTGTGCCTTCCAAAGCATAGTACTCGCATTGTATGGGAATCAAAACGCTATCCACCGCCGATAAGGCATTGAGCGTCAAAAGACCCAGGGATGGGGGGCAGTCGATAAAAATATAATCAAAATCCTGTTCAAAGTCTTCCAGGGCTTGCTTAAGACGAAGCTCTCGATTGTCTCCCTGTGCCAACTCGATTTCCGCCCCTGCAAGTTTGGCGCTGGCGGGAATAATCCAAAGGTTTTCAAATGCGGTCTCTACAACTACGGTCTCCAAGGGTTCTTCGTTGATGATCACATCATAAATGTTTCGTTCAAATTGATCCTTTTGCAGTCCAAATCCACTGGTGCTGTTTCCCTGGGGATCGATATCAATAACCAACACTTTGTATCCTTTTTCTGCAATTGAAGCACTTAAATTGACATTGGTGGTGGTTTTACCCACCCCCCCTTTTTGATTAAAAATCGCTATCGTTTTTGCCAACGTACTCGCCCCTTTGTCCTTGAGATTCTTTTTAACTGCAACGGTTTTTTACGTTTCTTAGTTTTTAGGAATTTTTAAGATGATTTCAATAAATTCTCCCTTATCCACTTCGCTGATTTCCGCACCCGCCTGTTTTTCTCTAATGGCTCGATAAGCCTCTTTGATGGTATTTAGGTATATTTTATAACTCATATAAGCTTTTACCCGGGTATGAGTCTTTTTCTCTTTCAAATCCTTGCCCTGCTCCTTGGATTCTTCTCTTTGATCTTTTCGAAGATTCGGTTGTTCCTTGGTCTCTTCTTTTTCTTCTTTTCCTTCTTGTTGAATTTCTTGCAAAATTTCCTGCACAAGTTCTTCCGTGCGTTTTACGGTGAAATCCTCCTTGACGATCTGATCCAATGTCATCTTTTGCAGTTCTTCATCGGGAAGCTTTAACAATGCCCGACCATGACGCTCGGTTAGTCCTTTTTCAATGATTACCCGGAGAATTTCCGGATCCAGTCGTAAAATTCGAATCTTATTGGCAATGGTGGATTGGTTTTTTCCGATTTTTTTTGCCAACTCTTTTTGAGTAAAGCCATGGTCCCCCAATAAATGCTGGTACCCTCTGGCTTCTTCAATAAAACTCAAATCCTCCCGTTGCAAGTTTTCAATGACCGCCAAAACCGCAGAACCCTTATCATCCAATTGATCCTGGATGATGGCAGGCACCGTCTGCAAATTCGCCAGTTTGGCCGCCTTTAGCCGACGCTCCCCGGCTACCAACTCGTATTTTTCCTTCCCGATCTTTCGAACGCTTATGGGTTGGATGATCCCATAACTTTCAATAGAAATACTTAACTCTTTTAGACTTTCTTGGAAAAATTCTTTCCTCGGCTGGTAAGGATTGGGGATGATTTTTTCAATCGGAATTTCCATCACATATTTTTGTTTCATGCATACTCCTCCGTTTTATAAAAGTCTGGTCTATTTAGAAATTCGATACCGCTGTGCTTTTTTCCTTCTTTTCTTCAAGTTTTTCTTTGACTCTTTGCTTTTGATTCTTTATTCAGCACCTACTTGTTGTTTCACGTGAAACACCGGTTTTCCACTCTGTGTTTTAAAGGGGGCTTTTCCCCGGCTTTCCTGCTTGTCTTGGGTACTGTTTCGGAGTCTTTTTAATTTTTTTAACCATTACCACATGATGCCCTCTTTCCACAAAAGGGAGCTCGACTTCCTGAATACTGCTTACTTCTCCCCCTAAAACCTCCAGGGCTTTATTCGATACTTCCAGTTCTTCTGTAATTCCCGGTCCTTTTTGACAGATAAAAAATCCGCCGACTTTTACAAAAGGCAGGGCATACTCCAAGAGCACCGGCATTTTTGCTACTGCCCTGGACACCGCATAATCATAGACTTCCCGGTGCTCAAGAGCTTTTCCATAATCCTCTGCACGGCCGTGAAGGGTTCGGATATTTTTAAGTTGTAGTTTTTCGATAACCCCATCTAAAAAGGTTAGCTTTTTCTTTAAAGAGTCCAGTAGGGTTATGTCTAAATTGGGCATCATTATTTTTAAGGGTA
>SLKF01000012.1 GCA_007134725.1 Clostridiales bacterium
GGGCCATAAATGCGGCGGTGGGAATATCCGCCTGGGGATCAATTTCTCCCCGCTCCTGGCCCCGC
The DNA here is from genome assembly GCA_007134725.1 of Clostridiales bacterium. Lineage (GTDB taxonomy): Bacteria > Bacillota > Clostridia > Peptostreptococcales > T1SED10-28 > Isachenkonia. The sequence continues at coordinate 66 of SLKF01000012.1, forward strand.
TGAAAGATCTTTTCGTAAAAGGCCATGCTCTGCTCCATCAACCCTTCGGTTATTTGATCCCGGACGGCTTTTTTTTCTTTGAAAAGCTGATTTCCGATGCCCGCGTATTTGGGATGATCCTTGGCAAACTGAATGCCCGCCTGATAGAGTTTCTTTAGAATGTCAAAGGTCTCCCCTTCCTCCATGATGGTAAGCACCGGATTTAAATAGGCGATTTTTTCCGTGGCGATAATTTCTAAGACGTATCGATATAGATCCTCTAACCCTTCAAAATACTGATAAAAACTGCCTCGGGGAATTTCAGCCCCCTTGACGATCCGAGCGATACTGGCATTGCTGTAGGTCTTTGTGGAAAATTCCTGCATGGCTGCGGATATGATTTTTTGCTGTTTTTCCTGATCGATATTATAAAACGTCGGATTGGGCAATGATAAACCTCCTTTCAAGATGAGGAGGACAGGGGGACGGAGCTTTTGTCCTCTTCTTTGGGAGGACAAAAGCTCCGTCCCCCTGTCCTATGACACTACTGTCATGTTCAGTCAAAAAATATATGTGACACCTATGTCATTTATACTTTTATTATATGACATAGGTGTCACATTGTCAATCCTTATTCTATTATTTTTTTAAATTATTTCATTTTTCTTTTTTTCTTTCTTATCCTTCTTTATTCTTATGGGTTTCTAGATTCTTGGTTTGGCAAAAATCATTTTCCCTGCGGCGGTTTGCAGCACGCTGGTGACGGAAACCTCAATGCCTTTTCCTTTAAAGGCTTTTCCGTTTTCCACCACGATCATGGTTCCGTCATCCAAATAGGCAAGACCCTGATTGGCTTCTTTTCCATCGGCAATGACTTCCACGGTCATCTCTTCCCCGGGGATTACCACGGGTTTTACCGCATTGGCCAGTTCATTGATATTGAGTACCGACACTCCTTGAAACTCTGCAACTTTGTTTAAGTTGTAATCATTGGTAAGAACCCTTCCGTTTAGCTGTTTGGCAAGTTTTAGAAGCTTCACATCCACTTCCAGATTTTCTTCATAATCCTTTTCAAAATCATGATTTAAAATTTCTATTTCAATGTCCGCTTCCTTTTGCATGGCATTTAGCACGTCCAACCCCCGTCTTCCCCGGTTGCGCTTTAGAGGATCTCCCGCATCCGCCACATGTCGGAGTTCCTTTAGCACAAACTCCGGAACCACGATGGGTCCTTCTAAAAACTTGGTTTTGGCAATGTCATAAATTCGTCCGTCAATGATGACCGAAGTGTCCAGAATTTTGGGGATCGTTGGTCGTGTGGCCTGTTTCAGTTCTTGCAGTTCTTTTACCTCTTCTTCGGTTGGTATCGGTTCGCTTTCCATTCTTCTAAAGCTTAAGAGGTCCGGCCCCCGCTGCGTGGCCAATCGTGCTCCAAGATAGGCGAAGAATATTGCTGCTAATACCGTTAACCCTTCTCCTACCATGGGGAGGGGAATATTCAGCAGCAGTCGGCTGATAAAATAGGTTACCAAAAGACCTGCCAGGATGCCTACGCTGCCAAGAATCATATCCAAGGTGGGAATTTTTGAAAACTCCCCTTCGATTTTCCTGACCAACTTTCTCCCCAACTGTATCAGTTTTGGTGCAAGGGCATAAATAATTAACGCGCTTAGAGTAAAAGCGATCAAACCCCCTATAATTCCACTGCGTATTCCCTCAAAACTTTCATCAAAATAACTTCTTCCATAATAAAAAGTTATAAGTCCGGTTATTCCCCCCAGTACAGTGATGATCCATCGTGCAATTTTACTAATCATTTCTCTGTCACCTCTTTCATAATTTTCCCTTATTATTAATTAATAATTATCCTGTATCTATAAATTATTGCCCGGGGAGACATGACATGATTTCTGCTTTTCCCCCCGGCAACTCCCAATACCGCTTTTCTATATTTCTTTTATACCCCATATCCCTCAGGTTTCCCATGTTCCTGAAGGTTTCCCCAAATTCCTCAAGGTTTCTCTAATTCCCCAAGGTTTCCCTAGTTGCTCAAGCTTTCTCTATTCCCTTAATGTTCTCACATTCCCCGTATGTACCAGTATACGATAAAAATGTGTAGCCCATGTGTCATAGGGATATATTATAAAAAATAATTATTTACCCTGTTACTATTAAACAATATCAAAGACCACAGGATCCTTTCTTTCCTTAATCACCAAAGTTCAGGATTTTCAAATCCTGCATATCCTTAAAAATGTTTTCCATTTTTTCATCCAAGGCGGTAATTTGATCAGCGGCCTCATGCAAATCTTTGGTTAAACTTTCCGGGACATTCTTCAGGTTCTGCTTGTAATAGATTTTATGCTCAAGACTGGCCCAAAAGTCCATGGCCACGGTGCGAATCTGCAGTTCTACGGGAATGCGTTCGATGCGGTCCGTAAGAAATACCGGGACTTCCAGCACCAGATGAAAACTTTGGTATCCGTTGGGCTTGGGATTTTCAATGTAATCCTTGTATTCAATGACTTCCAGGTCGGGATGCTGCATCAGCATCCCCGCTAAGCGGTAAATATCCGATCGGAAAGAACAGATCAGTCGGAC
>SLKF01000103.1 GCA_007134725.1 Clostridiales bacterium
CCTTAAAGATGTGGAAGTTTTGAAAAAAATGGATCGGAACCTAGAAAGCGGTTCTGAGATTTTGCCCGTGGGCATAAAAAAAGACGGGGACTTCAAAAAGACCTCCTCGGTAGCCTCGGAAGAAGAGTTTCAAGGGATGATTCAGTACGTTCGAAGCCTCCTGAGGGAATCGGGAGAGGATATTCTCCGGGGAAAAATTACGGTATCCCCCTGTAAAGTCGGAGACCGTACTCCCTGTGATTACTGTGAATATGGAGGAATCTGTCAGTTTGACCTGCAGCTGAAGGATAATCAGTTCCGCTACTTAAAGGACCGAAAGCCGGAGGACGTGTTAGAGCGGATCATGAAAAAAACGGGAATGCAATCCGGTGTTTCATCGGAAAATCCCTCAGAATCTTTATTGAAAGAGGAATCGGAAGAGCCATCGAGAAAAAATCAAAAATTCAGCGGGAAGGATGGTGAACAACATGCCTAAATGGACAAGGGAACAGCAAGAAGCGATTGAATCCAGAGGAGAAAACTTACTGCTGTCCGCAGCGGCGGGATCAGGAAAAACCGCGGTATTGGTAGAACGTATTATTCAAATGATTACCAAGGATGAACTGGATATCGATCGACTGCTGATTGTAACCTTTACCAAAGCCGCCGCGGGAGAGATGCGGGAAAGAATCGGAAGTGCGGTGGTGAAGGCCCTGGAAGAAAAAACGGGAAATCCCAATCATCTTCGGCGACAGATGACCTTATTAAACCGGGCAAAAATCACCACCCTCCATGCCTTTTGTATTGATGTGATTCGAAAAAACTTTCATTTAATTCACTTAGACCCGTCCTTTCGCATCGGAGATCAGACGGAAAACAGTCTTTTAAGCAGAGAAGCCTTAGAAGAGGTCTTCGAGGAGCACTATGAAAATCAAAACCCGGTTTTCCATCAGTTGGTGGAAAGCTTTGGGGGCAGCAAAGAGGATGAGCCCTTAAAAGAAATGGTCTTGAGATGTTATCGATTCACCCAGAGTCAACCGGAGCCCATGGAGTGGTTGGAAAAACAGATGAAAAACTTTCATGTGGAGAAAGAAGAAGACCTGGAAAAACATCCTTGGATCCTGGAGTTGAAAAAAGGCATTAACCGAAGGCTGACAGGGGCGGCAGAACTGTTTCAACGGGCATTGGAAGTAGCCCAACGTCCCGGAGGTCCGGAACCCTATATAGCGGCCATAGAAGAAGATTTGAGGACTACCGGGGAACTTCAAGTCCTAAGCCAAAAGAACTTAAAAGCTTTTTATCAGGGATTAAAGGACTTGAAGCATCCGCGACTGAAGCCGGTGAAAAAAGAGGCCTGTGATGAGGTATTAAAGGAAGAAGCGAAAGCCCTCCGGGACGACGGAAAAGATTTGATCGACAAAATCAAAAAAGAACAGCTGCAGCAAAGTCCTACCCGGTATTTTAACGATTTACAGCGGGTCGCCCCATTGATGGATTATTTTTATGATCTGGTAAAAGCCTATGATCAGGGGTATGGAGATAAAAAACGGGAACAGGGAGTGATGGATTTTAACGATCTGGAGCATTTCGCCCTGGAAATATTAAAGGACTCCAAGGCTCAACAGATGTATCGGGATCAATTCGAATACATCTTTATCGATGAGTATCAGGACAGCAATATTGTACAGGAGACCCTGATTCAGCGCATCTGTAGAGAAAACAATCTTTTTATGGTGGGGGATGTGAAACAGAGCATTTACCGTTTTCGACTGGCGGATCCCACCTTGTTTCTGGGAAAATACGAAACCTTTGAAAAAAAAGGAGCAGAAAGTACCCAATCCTTGATAAATCGAAGAATCGACTTGTCCAAAAATTTTCGCAGCCGCAGTTCCGTCATTGACGGGGTGAATTTTTTGTTTCGCCATCTGATGTCCAAGGAGCTTGGGGAAATTCATTACGATGAAAGTGCCTATTTATACCGGGGAAGAGACCATCAGCCCATTGAAGACTCGGATTTGGAATTGCATCTGATTGAAAAGAAGGAAGAGGATCTTCAAGGGGTGGAAGAGGAACTGCAAGAGTTGAAGGCCCTGGAATTTGAAGCAAGGGTTCTGGTTAAAAGAATCAAGGAACTAAGCCGGGATATGGAAATTTACGATGAAGGCCTGGGAACCCTGCGAAAGGTTACTTACCGGGATATGGTCATCCTTCTTCGTTCCACGAAAAACTCCACTAATATTTTTCAGGAGGAACTGGCCCGGGAAGGGATCCCCGCCTATGCGGATTCCGATAGCGGCTACTTTGAAGCCTTGGAAGTGCAAATGTTTCTGGACCTGTTACGGGTGGTGGACAACAAAGCCCAGGATATCCCCTTAATCAGTGTGATGCGATCTCCCATCGGAGGTTTTACCACAGAGGAACTGATTAACCTTCGACTGGAAAACAAATCGGGATCCTATTTTGAAGCCTTGAAAAATGCGGTCATTCATAGGGAAGACGAACTGGGAAACAAAGCGGGAAAGTTCCTGGAAAATTTAAGGAAATGGAAGGAAGACGCCAGACTTTATAAAATTGATGAATTTATTTGGAAACTCCTGAGGGAGACCGGCTACTACTATTTTCTCGGCGCCATGCCCGGAGGGAAACAGCGGCAGGCCAATCTTCGAATTTTACTGGACCGGGCCTCGGACTTCCAACAAACTTCCATTAAAGGACTGTTTCAGTTTATTGAATTTATGGAGAAAATAAAGCAGGGAAGCGATGATTTCGGAGCGGCGAAAATTCTGGGAGAGAAGGAAAACGTGGTTCGGCTGATGAGCATTCATAAAAGCAAAGGATTGGAGTTTCCCGTGGTATTTTTGGCCGGTCTGGGAAAACAGTTTAACAAAATGGACATTCGAAGCAATATGCTGATGCATAAGGACTTGGGTCTGGGACCGAAGTTTGTGGATTTACAAACCCGGACCTATCGGGATACCCTGGGAAAAGTGGCAATGAAGGAAGTCATTGAAGGGGAAAACCTATCGGAAGAGATGCGGATCCTCTATGTGGCCTTAACCCGGGCGGAGGATAAGCTGGTGCTCTTCGCCTCGGTTGCAGGGATTGAAAAGCAGCTGGAAAAATGGGGAAAGGCCAAGGGCAGTTATGCTCTTCGGTCGGCCCAAGGGCCCATGGACTGGATCGGTCCCTTACTGATGAAACACCAGGGGGTTTCCACTTTTAGAGATATTCTGGATTATGATACCCCCGAGGAGGAACTGATCAAGGATGCAAGTCCCTGGCGTTTGGATTTAGTGGACCGAAAGGGATTTTCAGCGGAAATTCAGGAGACCCGTGAAAAGAAAGACCAGGACCAACAGAAGTTTGAGGAACTGGAAAACCCCAATAGGGAGCCGCATAGTCCCCATCACAACAGGATTCATCAAAGACTGGACTGGGTGTATCCCTTTAAGAACAGTGAGAGTATACCTTCAAAACTCACAGTGACGGATCTGAAATCCTTTAACCGGGAATCCATGGAAAGGGTAAAATACCGGGCACCCAGTCTCAAGGAACGGCCCCGTTTTCTGGAAGAGCGAAAAGCCTTTGAAGGAAAAGAGTTGGGAACCTTCCTGCACTTTTTTATGCAGCATCTGGATTTTGATAATACTGAAGATCCCCTGGCACTGAAAAAACAAAAGGACCGGATGATTAACCGTGGACTTCTCCGGGAAGAGGAAGCGGAGTCCATCGAGCTTACTAAGGTAGAGGATTTTCTTAGCAGTCCCCTGGGTCAGCGTATGAAAAATGCTGAAAAGATTCATCGGGAGGAACCCTTTAATATCTGGAAAAAGGCAGAGGACTTATCGAAAGAGCTGGAAGGCTGTGAAGACAAGGTGCTGATTCAAGGAATGATTGACTGCTACTTTGAAGAAGATGGACAGTGGGTGCTGGTAGATTATAAGAGTGATTATATCTGGGAAGGCAATCGCAGCGAAAAAATCGAAACCTATAAACCCCAACTGACACTTTACCGGGAAGCGTTAGAATCCGTTACCCAAAAGAAGGTAAAAGAAACGATTATTCATTTTTTCTACACGGGAGAATCCATTGAAATACTATAAATACAGTAAAATAAGCAAGTAAAACACTCAGGTAAAAAAATCAGAAAAATTGGAGGAATGGTTATGAAGGAAAATGGAATACCTCTGGTTCAGTTGGAAAAAGCCCGGGAACGCTTAATAAACCGGGCAAAAATCACGCCCCTGCTCCGGGGAGAAACCTTGGATGCTATGCTGGGGGCCCAGGTCTACTTGAAACCGGAGAATCTGCAGGTGACGGGATCCTTTAAAATTCGCGGGGCCACCAACAAAATGTTGACCTTGACTAATGAAGCCCTTGAAAAAGGGGTCATTGCCGCCTCTTCCGGGAATCATGCCCTGGGAGTCAGTTACGCCGCAAAGGTGTTGAAGACCAAAGCGGTCATTGTAATGCCCGTGGATGCTCCAAAAATAAAACAGGCAAAAGCCAAAGCCTTGGGAGCCGAAGTCATCCTTTACGGAACCACGTCCAAAGAGCGTTATGATAAGGCGGAAGAACTGATTGAAGCCTATGGCTATACCTTAATCCATTCCTATGGAGATGAAGCCTTGATGGCAGGTCAGGGAACCATCGGTTTGGAAATAGAAGATGCCCTGCCCACCGTGGACCAGATTGTTGTCCCCTTAGGCGGAGGCGGTCTATTGTCCGGGGTGGTCAGTGCCATCAAAGGGATAAATCCCAAAATTAAAGTGGTGGGCGTGGAGACCGAAGCGGTTCCCCGCTACACCGTAAGCCTTAAAAACGGATACCCTACTACGGTGAAGATCAAGGACACCTTTGCCGACGGACTTCGGGTGGTGGAACCGGGAAAACGGAATTTTGAAATCATTCGAGCCTTAGTGGACGAGGTGGTAACCGTAGGGGAAGAAGAGCTTCGCCGAGGGGCAAAGACCCTATACATGGAAAGTAAGCTTGTAGTGGAGCCCTCAGCGGCCGTGGGCATCGCTGCGGCCCTGGGAGGAAAACTGAAAATGAAAAAGAATGATCAGGTATGTTTCCTTCTGAGCGGGGGAAATGTGGATGAAGAGAAAATGATCGAAATATTGAAAGGGTGATGCTATGAAAGTCATTGATTTTCACTGTGATACAATGCTTAAAATTTTTGAAAGCAATCAGGAAGCAGGACTAAAAGAAAATGAATTTCAGGTGGATATTGGAAAACTTCAACAAGGACAGGTCCTGGCCCAGTTTTTCGCCCTGTTTTTTGAGCTGGATCTTGTGCAGGAAAAAAAGAAAAGCCCCTTTGAACATACCTTAGAAATGCTTGAATGCTTTGAGGAGGAGTTGACAAGAAACTCGAAAGACATTGCCTTAGCAAAAGGGTTTGAAGACCTTGTAAAAAATGAAAAGGCAAAAAAAATCTCCGCTTTTCTAACCATTGAAGAAGGAGAAGCCTTAGAGGGAAGTATGGATAACTTATCTTATTTTCATCAAAAAGGGGTTCGACTGATTACCCTTACCTGGAATCATGAAAATCAAATCGGTTTTCCCAATACCCGATATAAAAGTCAGGACCGTGGGTTAAAGCCTTTCGGCAAGGAAGTCATCGAAGGAATGAATCACTTAGGTATGCTGATTGATGTATCCCATCTCTCCGACGGAGGGTTTTGGGACGTGGTGAAGCTTTCTAAAGAACCTTTTATCGCCTCCCATTCCAATGCACGAAGTGTGAAACCCCATCCAAGAAATCTCTCCGATGAGATGCTAAAAGCCATCGGCAATGGAGGAGGGGTTACGGGATTGAACTTTGCCCATTATTTTTTAAGCAGCGACGGCAGAAGCAAAATCGAACCGATGATTACTCACATGAGACATATTATTAACGTAGCGGGAAGTGAGGCCTTGGTTTTCGGAACGGATTTTGACGGAATCAGCGGGGAGTTGGAAATCGAAAACATTGGAGAAATGCAACAGTTGATAGGAGCCATGGAAAAAGGTGGTTTTTCAACAAGGGAAATCGAGCAGATCACCCATAAAAACGGACTTCGAATCATTCGGGAGGTTCTTGGTTAATCGATTGTTTGTCGGGACTTAGCAGTTGTGAAAACCGCTTTCCTGTATTACAATAGAAGGCAACGAAGGAAAACAATATTATGGAGCTGGGAGTGATGGACTGTGGAAAAAATCATCGATATGGAACAGGCAATTTCCTATGTTGAAGATGGCATGACGATAATGATCGGAGGATTCTTAGGAAATGGATCCCCGGATCAACTGATTGAAGGACTCTTAGAAAAAGGGGTAAAGGATTTAACGCTGATATGCAACGACACAGGTTTCCCCGATCGAGGCATCGGCAAGCTTGTGGTAAACAAACAGGTGAAAAAAGTGATGACTTCCCATATCGGGACGAATCCGGAGTCGGGAAAACAAATGCATAGCGGTGAAATGGATGTTCGTTTGATTCCCCAGGGAACCCTTGTAGAACAGATCCGATCAGCGGGAGCCGGACTTGGAGGCTTTTTAACCCCCACAGGAATCGGTACCGTAGTGGCAGAAGGGAAAGAAGTTGTGGAAATTGACGGGAAGGATTACTTATTGGAACTACCCCTTAAAGCGGATCTGGCTCTTATACGGGGAAGCAAAGTGGACACAAAAGGAAACATCTGGTATAGAAATTCCACACGAAATTTCAATCCCATTATGGCCATGGCAGCGGATCGGGTAATTGTGGAAGCGGAAGAGGTTGTGGAAATCGGAGAAATCGATCCGAACAATGTGGCAACACCCCATATTTTTGTAGATCATATAGTAAGGGGGACGTTATAATGGACGCAAGAGAACGAATAGTTAGACGGGTAGCAAAGGAACTGAAGGATGGGGATATTGTCAATCTTGGCATCGGCATGCCTACCAAGGTAGCGAATTATATTGAAGAGGACGTGGAAGTGATTTTTCAGTCGGAAAACGGATATATCGGCATGGGAGGAGCTCCTGAAGCGGGGAAGGAAGATCCGGACCTGGTTAACGCCGGGGGAATGCATGTCACCGTGAAAAAAGGAGCGGCATTTTTTGACAGTGCCATGTCCTTTGCCATTATTCGAGGAGGCCATGTGGATGCTACGGTTCTTGGAGCCCTTCAAGTGGACCAGGAAGGAAACCTTGCCAACTGGATGATTCCGGGGAAAATGGTGCCGGGCATGGGTGGTGCCATGGATCTCGTAGTAGGGGCTAAAAGGGTGATTGTTGCCATGGAACATACGGCCAAGGGCAGCCCCAAAATTTTAAAGCAATGCAAACTGCCTCTCACAGCGGAAAAGGAAGTCGACCTGATTGTAACGGAAATGGCTGTGTTTGAAGTTACGGAACAAGGACTGATCCTTAAAGAGCGGGCGAAGGAAGTTACCTTGGAAGAAATCAAAGAAGCAACGGAGGCGGACTTTATCGTAGCAGAACCCTTAGAAATTATGAACCCCTAAGTCATATATAAATAGAATAATGAAGATGGAATTAGTGAAGCCACTCCCGGAATCATACTTGCGGGAGTGGTTTTTTTATGAAAAACACGATAAAAGCACTGAAAAACCTTGCACGGAAACAAATGTTCGTTATATAATGAAGGCATCAACCGCTATTGGAGTGACCGTCATGATGGGAAGAACCCACGCAGCATTTGGAGTTTTTACAGTATTATTTACGGGAACAGTCATCGGATTGTCCTTTTACGAACATGAATTGAATATGATTTCGATCGGTTTGGCCTTGTTAGCTTCCCTTTTACCGGATATGGACATGGGTGGGGCAACCCTATCCAAAGGTTTCGGAATTGTGAAAGCGGAATTTATTGAAAAAATTTGGTTTGTACTATTAGGAATCCTGTTGGTAGTGGGTTATCTATCTTTTCAGAACACCCCGATTTTCCATGGAATTATTTTTATGATCGTTCTGGGGGTTGTGATGTCGAAAGCCTTTGCGAAAAAGGGATTTCGCACCTTACGATACATGACCCACGGGATAGTGGGTTTTTTATGTATTTTAGGAGCCTATTACTATGAGCATTACCCCCTGGCATGGATTGGTTTGGTGTTGCTATTATTGCTTTTTAGTACCCATCGGGGAATGTCTCATTCTCTGCTGTTTTTAGGTTTAGTGATTTTTGCGACCCATCAAATTACAACCTTTTATGATTATTCTAATTACAGCATAATCGTCGGTGCGGGAGTGGCCTCTCACCTATTTTCCGATATGGCTACCAAACAGGGGGTCAGTCTACTATGGCCTTTGAAAAAAAGGTTTCGATTCCCCCTTTATATAAAAACCGGAGGAAAGATGGAAAACCTCCTATTTGTGATCCTGAGCATTTTAACCATTCGTTTAGGATTAATGCTGTAAGAGTTTATTTTATAAAAACCTTTTAAAAAACAAAAAAAGAGGTATACATACATAAACTCAGAAAAAGGATGTGAAGTTATGTTTGAAAAATTTAAATTGCAAGCGGAGAGACTCACCAGTCCCTGTAATATTGAAGATTTGGATTTTGAAACCACCGCAGATTTAACACCCCTTAAAGGAATCATCGGTCAGGAACGAGCGGCAAAAGCCTTGGAATTTTCTTTAAACGTAAAGAAAAAAGGCTACAACGTTTACATCTCAGGGTTAAGCGGAACCGGTAGAAACAGTTATGCCCGGTCCATTACGGAAGAACATGCAAAAGAAATGAAGGTTCCCGATGATTGGGTTTATGTTTATAATTTTTCCGCACCGGATCGGCCCAAAGCCCTTTCCTTGGATAAAGGTATGGGAAAGGAGTTTAAAAAAGACCTGGAAGAGGTTATTGAAAAACTGTTGGAAGAGATTCCTAATGCATTTTCCGGAACGGATTATGAAACCCAAAAGAGCGAGATTCACCAGCAGTACCAGCAACAGCATAAAGAATTCATTCAAAGACTTAATGAAATCGCCAAGAAACACGGCTTTGTTTTCCGGGAAACCGAGCAGGGTCTTATTACCGCGCCCTTAAGTGACGGTAAGCCTATGAGCCAGGAAGAGTACGAAGAACTCAGCACGGAAGAAATTCAAGAACTTCGGGAAAAATCCGAGGAATTGAACCTGGATACCATTGATCTTTTTAACGAACTTCGTAGTATTGAAGAAAATGCCCGGGAAGAGATCAAAAAATTGGAAAAACGCATCTGTTACTATTTGATTAATGAATATACGAAAGATCTTGTTATGCGTTACGGGAAACGGGAAAAAATTGTGGACTACCTAAACGGCTTGGAGCAGGACATCCTGGACAATATTAAACAGTTTAAAAACGGGAAGTCCAAGGGTGGACAAAGTGCCCAGGAAATGCTGATGATGCAGATGAAGCCCAAGGGGAATTTTATGAATCGCTATCAGGTAAACCTATTCATCGATAACGAGAAAAAAGAACATGCCCCGATGATACAGGAAACCAATCCCAGCTATTACAATCTTTTGGGAAGCATTGAATACAAAAATGAGATGGGAGCCCTACGAACGGATTTTACCCAGATCAAACCCGGGTCACTGCACCTGGCCAACGGAGGGTTTTTGATTATCCAAGCCAGAGAAATATTAGCGGAACCCTTTGCCTGGCAGATTTTAAAAAGGTCCTTAAATACGGGAGAAATCAATATTGAAAATATGGGCAAGCAGTGGGGGCAAGTGGTAACCTCCAGTATTAAACCGGAACCGATACCCTTGGATATCAAGGTCATTCTCATCGGCGATCCCTATGTTTACCGTCTACTGTTCTCCTATGATGAAGATTTTAAAAAATTATTCAAGGTCATGTCGGACTTTGATGTGGAGATGGATAAAACCCAGGATCATCTGATGAAAATGGCAGGTTTTATCTCCGCCCATTGTGAAGAACAGAAATTACTGGATTTTGACAAATTTGCAGTGAAACGGGTGTTGGAGCACAGTTCCAGAATTGCAGACCATCAGAGAAAACTCAGCTCCCGGTTTAATCAGATTGTAGAGATCCTTTATGAAGCCGATGCCTGGGCTTCCACGGAACAGGCTACCCATGTGGGAGCAAAGCATGTGGAAAAAGCCATACAGGAAAAAATCTACCGCAACAGCAAATATGAAGAAAAACTTAATGAAATGTTTGAAGAGGGAACCCTGCTAATTGATGTTGAGGGGGAAAAAGTCGGACAAATCAACGGTTTGGCCGTCATGGGCACCGGGGAACATTCCTTTGGCAGACCCAGTCGGATTACGGCCTCAACCTATAAAGGCAAATCCGGGATCATTAATGTGGAACGGGAAGTCAAACAGAGTGGAAGTATACACGATAAAGGCGTCTTAATACTCAGCGGCTTTTTAGGAGCGAAATTTGCCCAAAAAAATCCCATGGCTCTTTCGGTCAGCATCAGTTTTGAACAAACCTATTCCGTAATCGATGGGGACAGCGCTTCCAGTACGGAACTGTATGCGATTTTATCCAGTATTGCGGATATAAAATTGAAACAGGGAATCGCGGTAA
>SLKF01000279.1 GCA_007134725.1 Clostridiales bacterium
GAATTTTTCTCGGGGTGTTTTTAGGTGAAAAAATCTCCTGGTTTAGAGAAAATTTAAAATAAACCTTGCACAAGTTTTCTAAAAAATGTAGAATGTCTATAGGTGTAGAGTTGAAATTTCAACATCTTGCAAGGGAGAAAATAATACTTGCAAAAAAATGCATAAAGCAAAAGGCAAAGAAAATCAGAAGGCCTGTGATAAGCTGATTAAAGAGCGTTGAATATTTTCTTTAAAACAGGAATTATCACAATTGAAAGATTGCTCGTTTCCATTTTAATAAATTTAAAGGGAGGAAACAAGATGTTTGAAAAAGAGAAGGTAGAACAGGTAAAAAAAGAGAAACAGAAGTGGCAGGAGGAAAAAGTGGACAAAGGGTTACGTCGATTTCCTGAAAGAAAAGAAGTATTTACCAATACTTCCGAAAAAGTCGTAGAAAGACTGTATACCCCGGAGGATATTGGGGAAATGAATTATCAGGAGGACTTAGGTTTTCCCGGAGAGTATCCTTATACCCGAGGCGTACAATCCACAATGTACCGTAGCCGTTTCTGGACCATGCGACAATATGCAGGGTTTGCCACGGCGGAAGAGTCCAACAAACGATACAAGTATTTATTAGACCAAGGGCAGACGGGACTTTCCGTAGCTTTCGATTTACCGACACAGATCGGTTATGATTCGGATCATGAACTCGCCCAAGGAGAAGTTGGGAAGGTAGGGGTTGCCATAGACTCCCTAAAGGATATGGAAATTTTATTTGACGGAATTCCCTTGGATAAAGTGAGCACCTCCATGACCATCAATGCACCCGCAGCGGTTCTTCTGGCAATGTATATCGCAGTAGGGGAAAAGCAAGGGGTAAGTGCGGATAAATTACGGGGAACGATTCAAAATGACATTTTAAAGGAATACATAGCACGGGGAACCTATATTTTCCCTACGGAAGAGTCCATGAGACTGATCACGGACATCTTTGCTTACTGCTCAAAAGAAGTGCCCAATTGGAATACCATCAGTATTTCCGGCTATCACATTCGGGAAGCAGGATCCTCTGCAACCCAGGAAGTGGCCTTTACTCTAGCCGATGGGATTGCCTATGTGGAAGCGGCCATCAAAGCGGGGCTTGATGTGGATGATTTTGCTCCGAGATTATCTTTCTTCTTTAACTCTCACAATGATCTCTTTGAAGAAGTGGCTAAATTCAGAGCCGCAAGAAGGCTTTGGGCAAAAATCATGAAGGAACGCTTTGGGGCGAAAAATCCAAAGTCTATGCAACTGAAGTTTCATACCCAAACCGCGGGCTCTACATTAACGGCACAACAGCCGGACAACAATATTGTTCGAGTGGCCGTACAGACTTTGGCCGCAGTTCTTGGTGGCACCCAGTCCCTGCACACCAACTCAAAGGATGAAGCCTTAGCCCTTCCAACAGAAGCATCCGTAAGAGTAGCTCTTAGAACCCAGCAAATCGTGGCCCATGAAAGTGGTGTAACGGAGACGGTGGACCCCTTAGCAGGATCTTTCTATGTAGAGGACCTAACCAATTCCATCGAAAAAGCTGCCCTGGAATACATCGAAAAAATTGATGAATTAGGCGGCGCTCCCGCAGCCATCGAACAAGGTTATATTCAAAAAGAAATTATGGACAGCTCTTATAATTATCAAAAAGAATTAGAAAAAGAAGAGCGAATTGTCGTTGGAATGAATAAGTTTCAAGTAGAGGAAAAACCCGTAGAAGGACTGTTGAAATTAGATCCTAGGGTAGAACAATTGCAGCGGGATAAAATTACGAAAACCAAGGAAACCCGAGATGAAAATAGTGTTCAGGAAAAACTTCTGGCACTGAAAAAGGCAGCGGAGGGAAAAGATAATACCATGCCCTTTATCTTAGAAGCGGTTAAAGCTTATGCAACCCTGGGAGAAATTTGTGACGTGCTACGGGAAGTCTTCGGAGAATATCAGCAAAGTGTTGTAATTTAGTAATAAAACAATAAAACGATATAATAATCAAATGATCAAAGAATCATTGTACATTATGGAAAATATTGAGGAGGTCTTTTCATGGACAAACCGATACGAGTATTAGTGGCAAAACCGGGATTGGATGGGCATGATCGAGGAGCGAAGGTTATTGCAAGAGCCCTACGAGATGCAGGAATGGAAGTTGTATACACCGGACTTAGACAAACCCCGGATCAAATTGTTCAAACAGCCATTCAGGAAGACGTGGATGTGTTGGCACTGAGTATTTTATCCGGAGCCCACAACCATTTACTACCGAAGATTGTAGAAAAGCTAAAAGAAGAAGGCGTTTATGAAGAAGTCTTGGTACTGGCCGGAGGCGTGATCCCCAACGATGACATCCAAGGGCTCAAGGACGCAGGAATTGAAGCGGTATTTACACCCGGAACCCCTACTGGCGTAACCGTGGACTTTATCAAAAATAATCTTAAAAAATAAAACAGAAGTAGATGATTCCCATGAATCATCTACTTCCCTATGTAAAAAACAAATGGACAATCGATGATTAAGGCTACAGACTGGCGGTGAATGATGAAAAACTTAAAAGAAAAGTTGAGACAAGGAAATAAAAAAGCAACGGCACGGATGATTACCATGCTGGAAAATAAGGA
>SLKF01000298.1 GCA_007134725.1 Clostridiales bacterium
AACTGTTAATTCAATATTGGTTTTGATACCTGAAGCTGAGAGGTTAGATGCTTTTGAATAATCAACAAAATCATAAAAATCGTAATTGCCAACAGCAAAATTCCGGTAAAGTCCCGAAGCATGGAGTAAGAGACCCCGCTAAGACCATGGAGAATTCCGTGGGACAGAAGATAAGATCCAAAAAGCATGGCTCCGACTTCAAAAAACCGTTGAATCTTTTGTTTTTTTTGAAACAACTTTCGAAGTATCAGAAAAACAATTAAACAAACGGCTGCCAGTGTTACATAATAATTTAGGGCCAGTCGTGGTAATGTCACTGAACCGCCGTTAGGATTTGGATTTCTTCCATAAATCAATTGGTCCCACTGTCCATCGGTGGTGTAATAGAAAATGCTACTAACCGCTTCTCCCTCAGGGTTAAGAACGATCATTGAAGAGCTTGATCGTGTCCGGATTCTGCTCCATAAAGTATCCCAAGTTGTAATCCTATATTCATAACCTTGTCCCGTATCATTTTCGTAGCGATTGATATCATGACCCGTCACTTCCTCGCCGAACTCCAAATAAACGGCAGTGCCCACTCCTTCCATAACCGTTACCCGCTCTTCATCAAAAGGTAGATAATTAGGGGCAGTTATATAAGTAATCAAAAGTATTGCCATCACCAAGCTCCCTAAAATTGCTAACAGTACCCATTTCATTTTTCCGTAAAAAATCTTTTTCCGAATTTTCTTCAGTGTTCTGGTATCTGTATCCAGTGCAGGATTTTTCGAATTTTCTCTATTCTTCGGTTTTTCCAATTTTTCAGCACTTCCATGAATTCCCGAGTTTCCCGAGTCACCCATAGCCTCCAGTTCCTTTTTGCAACCATGGCATTCCTGTATGTGACTTTCCACCAGCTCGATGGAGTCATTACTTAATAATCCTTCCGTATACAGGGGTAATAGATCACTCAATACCTCACAGCTTATTTTCATAGTAATTCCTCCAATTCCTCCAAAATTTTCTTTCGGCTTCGATGAAAAGTGACACAGGCCCAGTTTTCCGTCTTCTGAAAGATCGCTCCGATCCTTTTAAAACTCAACTCTCCAAAAACCCGCAAGGTAAAAACCTCTTTGTAGGGCTCCTTCAGGTGATGGAGGATTAGGTGCACCTTTTGGGAAGTCTCCTCTTTCATCAAACGGATATCCATGGATTCATCATTAGAGGAAAGTTTATCGGCGGGCATATCCTCTACTAAATCAATCCTTCCCTGCTTTCTAAGATGAGAATAATAACTGTTCTTTCCAATTTGGCAAAGCCATACTCGAAGATCACACTGGCCTTTGAAACTGTCAATACTCCTTATAGCTTTCATAAATGTATCTGCGGTTAAGTCCTCTGCCAAAGTTTGGTCCTTGGTAATGCTAAGTAGATAAAGGTACACTGATCGGAAATATCTTTTGTATAAGTCTTCAAGCTCGATCACTTTTTCACCTCCTCTATATAAGACGCCTAGGATAAGAAAATCTTACAAAGTTTTGAAGAAAGTTTTTTAAAAGAAACCAAGATAGGAAATGAATCCTAGACAGAAGGCTAAGCCACAAAACACTATAAGAAACTTTGCAGCATTAATACAAAAGCCGACCTCCCCTTGGTTTAATCTTTATATTAGCTAATCTCTTTTGGATTAAACCCTTCAAACACTACATTGATGCAGTGATCCATTGCCCGAACATAGGATTTGGGATTTGTTGCGGTGTATCCCAGAAGGATATTTTCTTTATTATTTCGTATTCTTGCCGGTATGTTGGATAGATATTCGATATCATAATTGATAAAATGGGGTTTGCTGACATGGTTCAATAATAGTTTTTTTAGTAAGTATTTCTTATAGAAAGCTAAGTTCTCATTGTCGAAATTCCCGGATAGCTGTCCCCTCAGGATCTTCGGTGCATGATCTTTGAACCATCCTACACTATAGGGATTAAAGGATTGTATAGCAAAATCACCTTTGTAACCCTTGATAAGTTCATTTATTTTTTTCTCCAACTTCCCTACTTTCCCTCTGTTTTTAATTTCGATCAATAAGGGCACCTTACCATTTACCAACTCCAGTACATCTTTAAAAAGAGGGATTGTCTCCTTCGTATTCAGCAGTTTTAGAGATCGAATTTCATCCCAGGTGCAGTCGATGATTTTTTTAGAATATCCCGTCATTCTTTCCAGGTCATCATCATGGAAAACCAAAACCTGATGGTCCTTTGAAAAATGAATATCCAGTTCAATGGCAAAACCCTCTTCCATGGCTCTGGTAAAAGCCTCCATGGAGTTTTCTGGTGCTCCTTCCATACTGTGATACCCTCTATGGGAAATATAGGTGTTTTTCAGCCACTGCGTCTCTTTTTTCATAGTATTATTTATGATAATTTTCTCCAAACTGATCCCCTCTTTTCATTAAAACTAACAAAATGCTACTTACTTTATATATGTTCGCTGAATCTCTTGAAAATCCCTTTGTTTCTCTGTAATATTTTTTTCAGCTTTATTCTCCGTTGACAGGGAATGAAAGCATAAGCAGAGAAGCAGACAAAGGGACAGGAATCTGTCTGATTCTGACAAATCCCTGTCCCTCTGTTTGCTATCACCCAGT
>SLKF01000190.1 GCA_007134725.1 Clostridiales bacterium
ATCCGAATGTTTTTTATCTGAATGTTTTTTATCTGAAGCTTTTTTATCCGGCATACTTTGGTACTTCTTTTCCTCCGGTTTGCTGGCCCGCTTATCAAACTTAGTATATTTCTTCACCGGGTTGTTTCTTTTCACATTTTTATTTTTCTTCATCATCTACACCTCAACATTTCTTAGTTTTTCATTCTCTAACGGTTTCTATCCACTATGATAATTTTGAAAATCGATTGCGCACGGCAACTATTTCGCCACAGGTCATCGTTCCTTCCGGACAGGGATTATCCAAGCACTTGGGTCCGCCCTTGTCAAATACCGTAGGCGCAATATTTTTGACCTGTCGTAACATTTCGATGGCAAGTTCCTGAATTTCCCACTGGGCTCGGTTACAGCATCGATGATTAAAGAAATGGAGCAATGCCCGGGCATTCATGGTGACGATGATTTTTGTTTCACAGGCATTGGGAAGAACAAAACGAGCATCTTCAATGGCTTTCTTCTTCGCGGTTTTCTTAGCATTTTTTTCCGTTTCACCTTTATCCATGTATTCTTTTATATAATCCATGTATAACTCTTCCGTAATTTCCTCGTAATATTTCCCGCTTTTCTCCATGGCTTCCAGATATTTTGCTTTCGCTTTTGGTCTTTTTTCAATTTCCGGAGGGATGATATACTGAAAATCTTTTTCTTCAACGTACCGTTGACTTTTCTGAGAGTAGCTGGCCCCGATACGGTGTCTCACCAATTGATGGGTTAAACTTCTTGAAACCCCTTCGATGCCGAAGGTAAATGAAATGTGTTCCAAAGGAGACTCGTGCCCCATATCTACAAGCATCTGGACAAACTTCCGATTTTTCTCAGCATCGGATTGTTCCATGGTTCCCTCGATCCCTTTTGGAGAATAACAAAGTTTTGCGGCTCCGGCGATCACTTTTTCCGGATCCGGGGTATGGGTAATCAGGTGGACCTTCAATCGACTTTGCATTTACTTTTCCTCCTCTTCAATAATTTCAACCGCTCTTTTCATCACTTCCATCAATCGTTGGTAGCGTTTCATACAAAACAGGAAGCCAATCAAGGCTTCAAAACCCGTTGCGTATCGATAATCTCCGACATCGGAATTTTTGGGAACGGTTTTGGATTTTTGATTTCGTCCTTTTTTTACGATTGACCACTCTTCTGTCGTTAATTCTTCTTCCAATCTTAACACAATATCCGCTTGGGCTTTCGCTCTCACGTAAGTGATCGCTTTTTTATGAAGCTTGTCCACAGATAACTGAGGATTCTCAGTAAGCATTTTTCGAATGTATACTTCATAAACAGCATCTCCAATGTAAGCGAGGGCTAAAGGTGAAGTGATCTTCATATTTAGTTCTGATTTATTTTCATTGAATTGCTCTAAGAATTCTTCCATAAATCTCCTACCTTTCTTGTATCACATTATATTTCAAAAATAAGAAAAACACAACGTCTCGGTAGGCTGAACCTCTACAGAAAGTGGTGTTATTCTTATAACCTGATTTTTACATCCTTACGAAATTCTTCTCCATTGCACCCCTTGAGGCGTATCCATTAACTCAATTCCCATTTCTTGAAGTTGGTCTCGTATTTCATCGCTCCGTTTATAATTTTTCGCTTTTCTCGCCTGCTGTCTTTCCTCAATCAAGGCTTCAATTTCCTCTTCTAAAACCTCTTCCTGCTTTTCTAAAAGACCCAGTACATTGGTCAGCTTCTTTAATAGTAGGATTCCCTGATGAATGATCGCCTTCGATGTGCTTTCGTCAATATTGGTATTCAGATCTTTGACCAGATCAAAAATCACGGAAATTCCATCGGCGGTGTTGAAGTCATCATCCATT
The DNA here is from genome assembly GCA_007134725.1 of Clostridiales bacterium. Taxonomy (GTDB): domain Bacteria; phylum Bacillota; class Clostridia; order Peptostreptococcales; family T1SED10-28; genus Isachenkonia. The sequence goes on from SLKF01000190.1 coordinate 1,857, forward strand.
TTTTCAACAAACCGTTCTTCATAGGCCAACAGTCTTTTCTCCATTTTTCTTTCTTCTTCTGTGAGCGCTTTATCCGCAGCGATTTTCAATAAATGATCTAAGTGTTCCTTGCTGTGATACAGACGATCCAAGCCGCTTTTCGAAGATACCAGTAAGGCTTTATTAAAATTCAAGGGGTTTCGATAATGGGCGGAAAGCATGAAAAAACGCAGCACTTCCAGATCAAACTCTTTTCGAATATCCCGAACCGTAAAGAAATTCCCAAGAGATTTGGACATTTTTTCATTGTTCACATTCAAATAGCCTACATGAAGCCAGTAGTTTGCAAAGGGTTTCCCCGTGGCGGCTTCACTTTGAGCCACTTCATTTTCATGATGGGGAAATACCAAATCGCCTCCACCCCCATGAATATCGATGGTCTCTCCTAAATATTTCTTCGCCATGGCGGAGCATTCAATATGCCATCCCGGTCGACCTTTCCCCCAGGGACTGTCCCAGCTGGGTTCTCCCGGTTTAGAGGATTTCCATAATACGAAGTCCAACGGGCTCTTCTTCCGCTCATCCACTTCCACTCTGGAGCCCAGCTGTAAATCTTCCAGGTTCTGTTTTGATAACTTCCCGTAGTCTTCATAACTGTCCACATCAAAATAAACATCGCCTTCCATTTCATAGGCATGTCCTTTTTTTTCCAAAACACGAATAATGTCAATGATCTCCGAAATGTTTTCCGTTACCTTGGGATGAACATCGGCTCTTTCAATGCCTAAGCTTTCCGCGTCCAGGAAGTACTCTTTTATAAATTTCTCACTAATCGCCTCGGCGCTTACCCCTTGGTCCTTGGCCTTGTTGATAATCTTATCATCGATATCCGTAAAGTTTTGGACAAAGTGCACGTGATAACCGCGGTACTGGAAGTATCTACGCATGGCATCAAATACCATAAAAGTTCTCGCATTTCCTATATGGAATAAATCGTAGACTGTAGGGCCACAGGCATACATTTTAATTTCTCCCGAGACAACCGGGCGAAAATCCTCTTTTTGCTTGGTAAGGGTATTGTATAGTTTCATCAAGATTTCCCGCCTTTCATCCTTTGGTGTTACTAAGAAGTACTAATCCTATATTTTCAACATTTTCACTTCTTCAATTGTTCCTGTACAAATGCGATTCGTTTCAATAATTTCTCCCGCCCTAAAACTTTCATTACCAGTTTAAGGTCCGGACCTTGAACATCTCCTGTCACCGCAACTCTTGCAGGTTTGAAAAGCTTTGGTCCTTTCGCCCCCACCTCTTTTTTAAGATCCTTAAATACTTGCTTACTGAAGGCTTCATCAATCACCTCAGCAATTTTTACCTTTTCATAAAACGCCTCCAAGAGCTCTTCAATATGGTCATCAGACAAAATCTCTCTGCCCTCGGGACTTATTTCGATCTCCTCTTTGAAAAACATCGCTGCTTTTTCCGGCACCTGGGCCAAATAATCCAAATACTCTTTTAGGACTTCCATTAGATCCTCCACCCAGTGAATTTCTCTTTCACCTTGTCCCGGCTGCAAGTATCCAACTTCTTCTAAATAGGGAATTGCCAGTTTTGCCAAGCGATGATTATCCGCTTCTTTGATGTAATGGTTATTCACCCAATTAAGTTTCTCCACATCAAAAACTCCGCCGCTTTTGGAAACCCGCTTCAGGTCAAATTTTTCCTGTAATTCTTCCATCGTAAATATTTCCTGATTATCCTCCGGACTCCACCCGACCAAGGCTATATAGTTTACCAAGGCCTCGGGTAAATAGCCTTTCTTTTGAAAGTCCTCCACAGCTACATCCCCTTGACGCTTGCTGAGTTTTTTCTTGTCACTATTTAAAATGTTGGGTAAATGAACATATTTCGGAATATCCCAACCAAAGGATTTATACAGATGGATATGTTTTGGTGTGGAGGTTACCCATTCTTCTCCTCGAATAATATGGGTGATTCCCATTAAATAATCATCTACCACCACGGCAAAATGATAGGTAGGGAATCCATCGGATTTTATAAGCACTTGATCATCAATATCGCTGGTATGAAAAGACATTTTTCCCCGGACCATGTCTTCGAAGACAATCTCCTCATTTTCCGGAAGTTTCAATCGAATCACATATGCTTCCCCTTTTTTGATCTTCTCCGCTACTTCCTCATGAGAAAGCCCCTTACAATGGCCGTCATATTTTGGGGTTTCCCCTCGACTTTTTTGGTCTTCTCTTACCTTTTCAATTCTTTCTTTCGAACAGAAACAATGATAGGCATCCTCCTGATGAAGGAGTTGTTTAATATGCTTTTGATAAATTTCCAACCTTCTGGACTGCATGTAGGGACCGAAGTCTCCTTCTTCGATTAATATGCCCTCTTCCAGTTGAAAACCCTCATCATGATTGACCCCTGCCCAATTCAAGGATTCAATCATGCCTTCAATGGCACCTTCTACATATCGGGCACGATCCGTATCTTCAATTCGAAGAATATATTTTCCCTCGTTTTTTTTGGCAAATAAATAGTTGTATAGGGCGGTTCTTAAACTTCCAATATGCACAAACCCTGTTGGACTCGGGGCAAATCTTACTCTTACGGACATTTATATTCCTCCTTTATGGCTTTCCGATGTTTTTTTTCCTTAATAGGATTTGGCGAAATAAGTCAATACTTTTCCTTCTCTTCCACAGAAGGGACAATCTCCGCCTAGATCTTCCTGCTCAAAGGGTACGCAGCGCATGGTAGCACCGGTTTCTTGTTTAATGTTTTCTTCACATTCCGGATCTTCGCACCAATTGGCTTTTACAAAACCTTGGGTCGTATTCATGATTTCTTTCAATTCCTCTATGCTCTTGGCGTAATAGGTATTCTCATCCCGCATTTTCTTTGCTTTCTCAAATAGATTATGGTTAATCTCTTTTAAAAGCACAGGGATATGAGCCGTAAGTTCATCGATGGCTACGGGAGTTTTTTCCAAGGTATCCCGTCGTACAAGCATCACCTGATTATTTTCAATATCTCTAGGACCAATTTCAATTCGAATCGGTGCCCCTTTCATTTCCCATTCATTAAACTTCCAACCGGGAGAGTAGTTTTCCCGATCATCCAACTCTACACGGGCAATATCTTTCAGTTGGTGAAAGAGTTCTGAAGCTTTCTCCAGTACCCCTTCTTTATGGGTAGCAATCGGTACGATGGCCACTTGCGTCGGAGCGACTCCGGGAGGTAGTACCAGTCCCCGGTTATCTCCATGAACCATGATGATTCCTCCGATCAGTCTTGTGGAGATTCCCCAGGAGGTATGGTAAGGATACTCTTGTTTTCCTTCTCGGCTTAAGAAATTAATATCAAAGGCCTTGGTAAAATGTTGGGCTAAGTTATGAGAGGTTCCTGCCTGCAGGGCTTTTCCGTCATGCATTAAGGCTTCCATGGTGTAAGTGGCATGGGCACCGGCAAACTTCTCTTTTTCACTTTTTCTTCCTATAATGACGGGCATGGCCAATAATTCTTCTGCGGTTTCTTTATAAATATTCAGCATTTGCAGGGTTTCAGCCTGGGCTTCTTCTTCTGTTTCATGCAGCGTATGGCCTTCCTGCCATAAAAATTCCGAGGTTCTTAAGAAAGGTCGGGTGGATTTTTCCCACCGTACCACATTGCACCATTGATTATACAAAAACGGAAGATCCCGATAAGAGTTCAACCATCTTGAGTACATTTCGCATATGATGGTTTCTGAAGTCGGTCGAATCGCCAGTCTTTCCGCCAGCTCTTCATCGCCACCGTGGGTTACCCAGGCAACTTCCGGAGCAAAGCCTTTTACATGCTCTGCTTCTTTCATTAATAAGCTTTCGGGAATCAATAAAGGAAAGTAGCAGTTTTTATGTCCCGTATCTTTGAAGCGCTTATCTACATAAGCCTGGATATTTTCCCAAATAGCATAGCCATAAGGTTTAATAGCCATAAAACCTTTTACCGGGGAGTAGTCCACCATATCGGTTTTCTTAATAACATCCGTATACCATTGTGCAAAATCCTGCTCCATTGGAGTGATTTCTTCTACAAATTCTTTTTTCTTTTTTCCCATTTTTTCACGCTCCATTATTTTTTTTTCATCTATTGATTAAAAAGCACTCATCCCTAACCGATAGAGATGAGCGCTGTACGATGCGTTAAAGCCCATTCTATCCCATTGCGTCCACTCAGTCAAGTTCCCTATTCCCACTGTTTTTCGATGTTTTTTATGCTTGCAATCGCCATAGAGGCAATCCCTTCTTTTCTTCCTTCAAAGCCTAAGCCTTCCGTGGTTGTGGCTTTTATATTGATTTGCCCTTCCGTGACGCCTAAAGCCTCGGCGATGTTGGTACACATCCCGTTGATATAGGGTGCCATTTTGGGTTTTTCCGCAATAATGGTTCCATCGATATTATTGATTTCATAGCCTTCTTCACGTAATAACTGACCTACATGGTTTAATAATTTTATGCTGCTTGCTCCTTTATATTTGGCATCCGTATCAGGAAAGTGTTTCCCGATATCCCCTAAGGCCGCAGCGCCAAGCAAAGCATCTTTGATCGCATGCAATAAAACATCCGCATCGGAATGCCCCAAGAGTCCTTGCTCGTAAGGAATTGTAACGCCTCCGATAATCAACGGTCTTCCCTGTTGGAATTTATGAACATCATAGCCCATTCCTACTCTCATAGTATTACGTCCTTTCTTTGTATTCTTTCACTGTGTTTGATGAAGTACGTATAGGAGAATGAATCATGTCTAAGTTTAATATTACCTTAATCGAAGATCATTTGCACGGATTTTTGCAAACAAATCTCTCTTCATGTGAAAAAATCTTACAGTAACCCTTTCACAATAATCTTGCTGTTTCGCCTATGGTTTCCCATTTTCTAAAGCTTTATCGATCACTTCTTGAATTATTGGACTGCAGCATTTCCCGGTTGAAGCCCCTCAACAATTCTTATTTGATTGATTTTTCAACATGTTCATACCCCCTTACCGATTGGTCTTTCGTCTTTTCAAAATCGCCTGTCCAATTTCTAAGTCTTCCGGTGTTGTGATTTTAATGTTCTCATAGCTTCCCCGAATCATTTTCACCCTGCCACCTAAGGCTTCCACAAGCATGGCATCATCGGTAACGGATAAATTCTCAATTTCTCTTTTTTGATGAGCCTGGAGTATGATCTCTTTTTTAAAGGTTTGAGGGGTTTGAACAAGCCAAAGATTTTCCCGTTTCGGTGTATCTTTCACAAATCCTTCTTCATTGATGATTTTGATCGTATCCTTAACCGGCATCCCTACGATGGAACAACCATAAGCATTGGCCGATGCAATGCTTTCATTTATTATTTCTCCGGTCACAAAGGGTCTTGCCCCGTCATGAATCAGTACCACTTCACAGGCCTTGGATACAGCTTTAATACCGTTGTAAACTGAATGGTACCGCTCTTTCCCACCTTCAACAATTATTTTAACCTTTGAAAGGTTGTATTTCTCCACAATATTTTCTCTGCAAAATTCCACTTCTCCTTCCCCTACTACGATAACAATTTCATCAATTTCGGGGTGGTCTTCAAAATGCTGTAAGGTATGAGCTACAATCGGTTTCCCTTCTAAATGAATGTATTGTTTATTATAATTCTGCTCCATTCTTTTCCCTTTCCCCGCCGCAACAATAATGGCACTGACTTTTTGTGTAAATCCTCGGTTTCCCATGACTTCCTCCTTCCTTCTACTTTGTTTCTTATTTATTTCGAATTTGTTTCTACTTTGTTTCTGACTTGTTTCTGTTTCACTACAAAGGTGTTTTCGGTATGTAGAACCTCTGATCACAATATGGTTTCTTGGAAAAAGGGGCTCTTTATAGTATAAAGAACCCCTTTTCAACACTGTACTTATGCAGATTTTCCGTGCATTTCTTTCGGTTTGGCAAAAATCATTCTTCCGGCGGCGGTTTGAAGCACACTGGTAACTAAGACTTCTATGGTCTTTCCGATGTGTTTTCTACCGCTCTCCACAACAATCATGGTGCCATCATCAAGGTAGGCGAGTCCTTGCCCCGACTCTTTTCCATCCTTAATAACCTCTACTTCCATTTCTTCCCCGGGAAGAACAACGGGTTTTACTGCGTTGGCCAATTCATTAATATTAAGAACGGGAACTCCTTGAAATTCAGCTACTTTGTTTAGATTATAGTCATTGGTAATTACTTTTCCTCCCAATTGCTGTGCGAGTTTCAAGAGTTTTACATCCACTTCTAAATTTTCTTCATAGGCCTGTTCAAACCCATGATCCAGTATGATTACTTCGATCTTGAGTTCTTTTTGAATGATGTTTAAAATATCCAGTCCTCTTCTTCCCCGATTACGCTTCAAGGATGCGGAAGAATCCGCCACATGACGAAGCTCTTCGAGAACAAACTCCGGAATAATCAATGGTCCTTCCAAAAATTCCGTTTTACAGATATCCGCAATCCGCCCATCAATAATGACGCTGGTATCTAGAATTTTAGGACAGGGCTTGTAGCTTTCATTTTTTATTTTTTCAATTTCTTTGTCACAGTCTTTTTGACTATCCAACCCTCTAAAAGAATTTAATATGGATAAGTCCTGTCCTCTTTTGGTCGCTAGGCTTACTCCTAAATATCCCAGGAAAATCGCCACCAGTACCGAAAGAATTGTTCCGATAAAGGGAAAGGGAATATTCATGAGTAATCTACTGATAATATAGGCTATAATAAGGCCTACAACAAGTCCAATGGATCCAAAGATAATATCCGAAGTCGGAACTTTTGCCAACTCCCTTTCGATCCAGTTTGCCACACCTCTACCGAATGTAATGATTAATGGAGAAATCAAAAAAAATATAAGTCCGCCGATAAATAATGATACCGAATATCCCAAAACCATATACCAGAAGTTCTCCGTGATATTCTCATAAAATTGGGCTCCGTTGTAAAAAAGCAATACTCCCGATACTCCCCCCAGCAAGGCAAAAATCCACCTTACAATTTTGTTAACCATTCCTTCACCTCCAATTTAATATTTTATTATAATTGTGTTCATGTATAAATGCAGAGGTTCCAACTACGGTCCCTCTGTGCCCCTTCCCCCTAAATCCTTGAAATCCAGCGCCTTTCCATGCCAAGTATTATTCAATCATGGCTTCTATTTCTTCCAATAAGTCCTCTTTACTTCTTTCCGTAGCTAAAATCAATTCACTGAGCAGCACTTGTTTCGCATTTTGCATGATTTTTCTTTCTCCTGTGGATAATGCTTTTTCCCGGTCTTTTAAGGTTAAATTCCTCACTACTTCCGCTACTTCAAAAACATCTCCGGTCTTTATTCGATCCATGTTTGCCCGGTACCTTTTATTCCAATTCGCGGACATTTCCGTAATCTGCGCCGAAAGAACAGCAAACACCAGTTCCACTTCTTTTGTATTGATGATTTCCCGGATGCCGATTTGATCCATACCGTCTAAAGGAATCATGACCTTCATATCATCCAGAGGCATTTTCATAATATAATATCGTCGTAACTCTCCAAGAATTTCTTTCTCTTCAATCGCTTCAATAACCCCCGCTCCATGAACGGGATAAACCACTTTATCACCAATAGTATACATATAATTTCCTCCAAATCTCTATTTGCTCTCTTCTAAATTATACCCCATCCCACTTGAACAGTCAAACAAACCAGATATTCTATCATAGGCCTTTTTCGCTGTCAATATTCTTTTTTCATGATCCTGTTTCCCCGGTTTCCATGGCTGTTTTGCTAAATAATCCTTCATTTTCATTGACAATAGGTTCTTTGAAAAAGTATAATAGAACTAACGATTACCAAACAAATCCGAGGGGTTGAAGATATGGACAAAAGTTTTTCTTTAAGTGAATTTCAATCATTAGTCGATGAAGTGCTGATTCGTCATAAGAGTATTTTGGATATTTTGAGCAAGGTACAGGAAAGCAGCGCAAGAGTAAATCGCGCCGTTGCCAAGGCCAGTACCAGCTGTGGCTGCATTAACATCTGTGTCGAAAAACCGGAAATCCCCGACGATGTTACCTTTTCCAAACTGAAGTCCTATATGTCGGATCATGTAGAAGGCAAACTTTGCAATACCTGCGAAGAAAAAGTTAAACAGGAGATTTCGAACAATTTATTTTATCTCTTTGCACTATGCAATACTTTTGATTTGGATACGGAAAAAATGACCGAGGATTATTACAAACAATTAAAGCTTCTCGGAAAGTACGGACTGTTATAATTTTATATTTCCAATGAAAAGCCGTAAAAAGCCAAAGGTTAAACCCTTTGGTTTTTTTGTTTTCCACTGCTGATTCCTCTACTTGTTCCTTTGGCAATGTCCCCAGCAATGTCTCCGGCAATCTCTCCGGCAATGTCTCCGGCAATCTCTCCGGCAAGAAGACCCCTTAGCGAATGATCTCCTGGACGGCTTCTCTTAAGGTATCCACCCCTAATAGATTTTCCGTATTTTGGTATTGGGTCAGCTTTTTCTTATTTCGATTGGAAATCATCACCGATTCAAATCCCATCTTCATCCCTTCCTTAATCATTCTTTCCGCCTGGGCCACGGG
>SLKF01000211.1 GCA_007134725.1 Clostridiales bacterium
TTATTATTTTCAATATTTTGAAGCACATCTTCAAATTGAAGATTGTCCTGTGTAATCAGAGACTTTGCCAAGTCGATCACTTCCGTGGAAAGCCCTAGTTTTCTCGAAATTTCAAAAGCATTGGATTTCCCGGGAATCCCGATGGAAAGGCGGTACGTTGGTCGTAGAGTTTGGACATCAAATTCCACAGAAGCATTTTCCACTTCAGGATGCACTAAAGCATACTGCTTGAGCTCACTATAATGAGTGGTGGCTACCACTTTCGTACCGATAGTCTTGAGATCCTCTAAAATTGCCATAGCAAGGGCAGCCCCTTCTGTCGGATCGGTTCCTGCTCCTAGTTCATCAAATAACACCAAAGAGTTTTTTGTCAGTTTCTTAAAAATTTCCACAATATTGGTCATATGGGAAGAAAAAGTACTTAAACTTTGCTCGATACTCTGTTCATCCCCTATATCCGCTAAAATATGATCAAAAATTGTAATCTCCGTTCCGGATTCTGCAGGGATTTGCAGACCGCTTTGTCCCATCAAAGACAGTAATCCCAAAGTTTTTAAAGAAACGGTTTTACCCCCGGTATTAGGACCGGTGATCACCAGAATGTTAAATCCTTTCCCAATCCAAATATTCGTCGGAACTACTTCTTTCGGATCCAACAGTGGGTGACGTGCATTTTTAAGATTTACATATCCACGGTCATTGACCATTGGACTGGAAGCTTCCATGGCTAGGGCTAATTTCCCCTTGGCAAAAATAAAGTCAATCTTTCCCAAAAGATCTCGATTTCTTAAAATCTCATTTCCTTTTAAAGCAATTTCATTGGAAATTTCCCTGAGAATCCGTTCTATTTCCTGTTCTTCCCGAATTTTTAGCTGTTTTAACTTATTATTCAAATCGACCACCGCCATGGGCTCAATAAAGAGGGTGGCGCCACTGGTGGACTGATCATGAATCATCCCTTTTACTTGGTTTCTATATTCCTGCTTTACAGGCACCACATAACGATTTTGTCTAAGGGTGATAATTTGATCCTGCAGATAGGTTTGATTGCGAGAAGAAGTAATAAAATTTTGCAAGGTGGATCGGACTTTATCGTTAGCCTGACTGAGCTGTCGTCGGATTTGTCTTAGCTCAGCACTGGCCTCATCTGAAACTTCAGTGTCATTAAGAATGGATCGATCAATGCGTTGTTCTATATCCGGTATGGTTTCAATTTCCCGAATAAGAGCGGTTAAAATTGGAGCGGCTAAATCCGCTGCCTCTTTTTCTCTTTTGATAAAAACCTTCATACGCTTGGATACTCGTAAAAATTCCAATACCACTAACAGTTCTCCGGGGTCTAGATAAGAACCGATGGAAGTTTTTTTAATCAGTCGCTCTACTTCTCCCAGCCCTTCTAATGGAATTCCGCTGTTTTTTAGCAAAACCCGTACGGCTTCTTCAGTCTCTTTTTGCCGTAGACAGACTTCTTCAAAGTCGGTTGTAGGCCTTAAATTTCGCGCTAAGCTTTTACCCATGGGAGAGATCCCATGGGCTGACAGTTGTTCAACTATTTTTGTATACTCTAAGGCTTTCAAACTTTTTTCATTCAATGTATTGTCACCTCTGTATTCTTTTTTTACCAGGCTGCAACCATTCCATCAGTTCGTGGTTCCGTGGCTCCAATCAGGGTTTCACCATTTTTTAGAATGATCTGTCCCCGTCCAAAGGATCCCGAATCTTTTGCCCATTCCACCTGATGCCCTCTTCTTTGTAAATGTTCAAAAATAAATTTCGGGGTTCCAATTTCAACCTCTACGGTTTTCTCTTGGATCCACTGCCACCGCGGAGCATCTAAAGCTTCCTGAGGGTTAAGATTAAAATCCAATAGATTGTTTATGACTTGCATGTGACCCTGAGGTTGCATAAACCCTCCCATGACTCCGAAAGGACCCAGTGCCCTACCATCTTTCGACAAAAAACCAGGAATAATGGTATGATAAGTACGTTTTCCCGGGGCAAGGGCGTTATGATCCTCAGGATTTAAGCTGAAGTTGTGTCCACGATTTTGTAATCCAATACCCGTTCCAGGAATTACTACTCCCGAGCCAAAGCCCATGTAATTACTTTGTATAAAGGATACCATATTTCCTTCACCATCGGCGGTTGCTAAATAAACCGTGCCACTGCTTTCCGGCTTTCCGGCCTTTGGCAACTGGGCCTTTTCCCCGATTTCTTCACTTCTTTTTTTCCCATATTCATAGGAAAGTAATTCGTCAGTAGAAACTTTCATAAAATCAGGATCTGTAATATATTTTTTCCCGTCTTCGAAGGCTAATTTCATCGCTTCGATTTGATGATGAACCGTTCTCTCCGAATCTCTACTCTCTAAGGTCTGATGTTGTAAAATATTTAAGGCCATTAAGGCAATAATACCCTGTCCATTGGGCGGCAATTCCCATACATCATAGCCTTTATAATTCATTTTTACAGGTTCTATCCACTCCGGCTTAAAACGTTCCAGGTCGGATTTATTCAAATAGCCTTTATGTTGTTTGGAAAAATCATGGATCTTGTCTGCCAGACTACCATGATAAAATTCATTAGCGTTACTATCTCCAATCAGTTCTAAGGTTTTAGCATGGTCAGGGGACGACCAGATCTCACCGGGTTTTGGCGCTCGGTTTTTCGGAGCAAAAGTATTAAACCAGTTATTAAATTCCTCACCCTTAAAGGTTCTTTTATAAACTTCGAAGGCACTCTCCCAATATTTTGCGGTGATTGGAGATACCGGAAAGCCTTCTTTTGCATAAGCAATAGCCGGTTCTAAGCACTCTTTCAGTGTAAGATTCCCGAATTTTTCTGATAGGGCTGCCCAAGCTCCCGGTGCCCCCGGTACGGTCACAGGAATCATCCCATGTTTTGGTATAGTTTCATAGCCTTGGGCTTTAAGCTTTTCAATTGAAATATTTTCAGGAGCTTTTCCACTGCTGTTAAGTCCATAAATTTTATCCTTCATCCAGACAATGGCAAAAGCATCGCCACCAATACCGTTTGAAGTGGGCTCCACAACCGTTAGGCAGGCTGCAGTGGCGATTGCTGCATCCACAGCGTTGCCTCCTCTTTTGATAATATCCAACCCGGCCTGAGCCGCTAAGGGTTGTGAGGTGGCGACCATGCCTTTTGTTCCATAGACTAAGGTGCGCTTCGATGGATATTTATACTGCAGATCGTGATAATTCATCGTATCCCTCCAATTAGATTAATTAAGTCTAAAACTCCCACCGAAGAGTGAGAGTTTTAAGTGGCTAATCTATATAACTATTCGATACAGGAATGGAAATTTCCTGCTTTTCACGAGTACTATTTTTTATTTTTTCCTGATTTATCCCGAAGACTTCGGTTAAGAACCTTTTTACGAAGTCGAATTTCTTTTGGGGTAACTTCTACTAACTCATCATCCTTAATAAATTCTAAGGATTGTTCCAAGCTTAAATTCCTCGGTGGTGCTAATTTATAAGCATCATCCGTACCTGAAGCTCGCACATTGGTCATTTGCTTCCGTTTACAGACATTCAGTACCATATCATCTACTCTGGAATTTTCTCCAATAACCATACCTTCATAAACTTCTACTCCGGGAGCGATAAACAATACTCCTCGCTCTTGAGCAGAGCTGAGACCATAAGCGGAAGACTGTCCCTGTTCATAGGCTATTAACGACCCTTTCGTTCTTGTGGGAACATCTCCGCTATATTTACTGTACCCGTCAAAAACATGATGCATAACTCCGTAACCTTTGGTATCCGTCAACATCTCCGAACGATATCCGAAAATTCCCCGAGCGGGAACTCGAAACTCCAGTTTTGTCATGCTTCCCATTGAAGGAACCATATTGACCATTTCACCTTTTCTTCGGTTCAGTTTGTCAATTACTGAACTGGCATACTCATCAGGCACTTCCACATACACATATTCAATGGGTTCTTTGAGTCCCTCATCGGTTTCTTTCATAAGCACTTCCGGTCTGGATACGGCAAATTCAAAACCTTCTCGACGCATAGTCTCAATAAGTATGGATACATGAAGCTCTCCACGACCATAAACTTTAAAAGTATCCTCACTGACCTCTTCTAAGCGCATTGCCACATTAGAAAGCATTTCCCGCTCTAATCGTCTTTTCAGGTGACGGCTTGTCACGAATCTTCCGTCCCGTCCCGCAAAAGGACTATTGTTCACGATAATGTTCATCGACATAGTGGGTTCATCCACTTCAAGAATCGGAAGGGGATCCGGATGGTCCATGTTGCAAATGGTATTCCCAATATTAATGTTTTCCATTCCCGATACCGCAACAATCTCTCCCACTCCGGCGGAATCAATTTCCGTTTTATGAAGCCCTTCATAATTGTAAAGACTCGTCACCCGAACCTTGGTTTCGTTCATATCTTTATCCACTACAATTGCACTTTGATTTTTTTCAATTCTTCCTTTGGTAATCTTACCAATACCGATTCTTCCTGTATACTTATCATAATCAATGGATGAAATCAGCAATTGCAAAGACTCTTCTTCATTCCCTTTAGGGTGTTCTATCTTTTCTATAATCATTTTAAACAAGGGCATAAAATCCTTGGCCTCATGAGCCATGTCTATTTTTGCTACACCATTTTTTGCTGAAGAATAAATCACTGGAAAATCCAATTGTTCTTCATCGGCACCAAGGTCAATAAACAAGTCCAGTACCTCGTCCTGCACATGCTCTATCCGAGCCTCAGGACGGTCAATCTTATTAATTACCACAATGGGTTTTACACCGGATTCGAAGGCTTTCTTTAATACAAATCGGGTCTGAGGCATGGGTCCTTCATAGGCGTCTACTAACAATAGTACCCCATCCACCATTTTCATAATCCGTTCTACTTCTCCACCGAAATCGGCGTGACCAGGGGTATCAATAATGTTAATCTTCATATCCTCAATCATAATTGACGTGTTTTTCGATAGAATGGTTATTCCACGCTCCCGTTCTAATGAATTAGAGTCCATAACCCGCTCCTGAACACTTTCATTTGCACGGAAGGTTCCGCTTTGTTTAAGCATTTCATCCACTAATGTGGTTTTACCATGATCAACATGGGCAATAATTGCAACATTTCTCAAATTTTCTTTTTTCATAACTCATCTGCCTCTCTTCAATTCTCTATTAACTCATAACGTCCATTTTAGCACATTTTCAGTGGTTTAGCAATTTTTTTATTACAAGGCTTGCTATTTCAAAGATTGTTTTTAGAGAGCTTCCTAAAAACATTCGATCCAGTTTAATCGAATAAAAGAGAGATTATCAATATGTCTAATAATCTCTCCAGTGGGCTTATTTTGATTTAATGTTATATAAACAGCTGTTATTGATGATCCAGCATTATACTTAGTTTCTACTTTGGTTTCTCTATCTTGAAAGCAAATACTGAACCCCTAATTTCAGTGTGTTGTTAATTGCATCTACGTGAGTTCTTTCATAACCGTGGGATGCATAAACTCCCGGACCGATTAAAGCCGCTTTAAAATCATTTCCTGATCGAAGAGCCGCACTGGCATCGGAACCGTAATAAGGATATAGATCAATTTTATAGTTGATTTTATGTTCTTTCGCAATTTCTGCTAATTTTTTTCTTAAACTGTAATCATAAGGACCGGTTGAATCCTTAGCACAGATAGTTACATGGTATTCAGTGGAACTTTGACCTTCTCCGGGAGTACTCATGTCAATAGCTAAAAACTCTTTTGTTTCTAAAGGAATTGAGGCACTGGCTCCGTGTCCAACTTCCTCATAATTACTGAAAAAGAAATGGGTGGTGTAAAAAGGCTTTTTCTTCTTTTTTTTCAGATCAAAAATCATTCCAAGCATTACAGCAACCCCGGCCTTATCATCAATATGGCGGGATTTGATGAATCCTCCCTCCTGTATTTGGGTCCTTGGATCAAAAAAGATGAAGTCTCCGATAGAAATTCCGAGTTTTTCCACATCTCCAGCACTGGATACCTTCTCATCAATGAGAACTTCCATGTTTTCCAAGATTCGGTCGGTTTTCTTTGCATCATTGTGAATGTGTACCGATGGCTTGGTTGTATAAAATGTTCCGCTATACTGTTTTCGGTCAAGCGTCTCGATTACACAATTTTCCCCTTCCACCGAGTTCATCATATAACCTCCGATAGAATCGAATTTCAACCGACCATTGTCTTTGATCTCTTTAACCATAGCACCTAAAGTATCCATATGAGCCGATACCGTACGGTGTTCCTTTGTCTCTTCCCCCTCTAAAGTTGCAATAATAGCGCCTTTATGAGTTTCCTGGTAGGTCACTTTCAAATTGTCCAATTCTTTGGTTATATGCTCTTTAACGTACTCTGTATGACCACTTGGACTGGGTATTTTCAAGATTTCTTCTAATTGGTCGACGGTATATCTTAAAGCTTTTTCCATAAGCACATCCCCTTCGTTCTTTATATTCTCGTTGACTAAGTTTTCTTTTTTCTTTCGACTGAGCTGTTTGATTTCCCATTCTCTTCCTTGGGCATGGGATTGAGTTTTAAACCATTCCCAATATACAAGGCGTACCGGTAACCGAGCTTTTGTATATTTCGCTCCTTTTTTTTGATTATGGGTATTCAATCTTTTTTCCAGATCTGTTGTCCAACCGGTGTAGTAGGTATCATCGCTACATTGAAGAATATAGGTATACATGAAGTCTCCTTTAAGTTATGAGTTGGTTTTTTCCAGTTTATTTATCCAATTTGTTAATCAATTTCTCTAGCATGTCTTTGGTCATGGAGGTTAAATCATAGTCCGGTTCCCATCCCCATTGAGCTCTTGCTTCAGAGTCATCGAGACTATTTGGCCAAGTGTTGGCAATCTTTTGCAAATCTTGGTCCACATCATAATCAAGCTCAAACTCTGGAATGTGTTTTTTGATTTCCGCGGCCAGCATTTCCGGATCAAAACTCATGGCGGAAATGTTAAAAGCATTTCGATGCTTCAATTTTGATTCATCGGCTTCCATCAGTTGCACGATGGCCTTTAATGCATCGGGCATATACATCATATCCATAAAGGTCCCTTTATCGATAAAACTTGCATATCTCTTATTCTTAATCGCTTCATAAAAGATGTGTACCGCATAATCCGTAGTTCCTCCGCCGGGCATTGTGTCACTGGAGATTAATCCCGGAAATCGTACGCCTCGGGTATCTACGCCAAACTTAGAATGGTAATAGTCCGCAAGCAGTTCTCCGGATACTTTGCTAACACCATATATGGTAGAAGGTCTCATAATTGTATCCTGGGGTGTTAAATCCTTCGGGGTACTCTCGCCAAATACGGCTATAGAACTTGGAATGAGCACAGATAAGTCATGAACCCTCGAAACTTCTAGTACATTATATAAACCGTTCACATTAATATCCCAGGCTACCTGAGGATTTTTTTCTCCTGTGCCTGATAAAATAGCAGCTAAATGTACGATATGAGTGATATGATGTTTTTTAACAACCGAATCTATTACTTCGTAGTTCAATACATCCAACGTCTCAAAATTTCCTTCATTCATTAAAGGATGCCCTTCTTTTCTTTTCCGACTCGAAGGCAAAACATTATCTTTCCCGTAAATGCTACGCATATAGCGAGTTAAATCGGTTCCTATTTGACCTAAGGCTCCGGTAATTAATATTTTTTTCATATATGATCCCTCCATAGTAAAATCGCT
Source organism: Clostridiales bacterium (assembly GCA_007134725.1). Classification (GTDB taxonomy): domain Bacteria; phylum Bacillota; class Clostridia; order Peptostreptococcales; family T1SED10-28; genus Isachenkonia. The sequence continues at coordinate 7,746 of SLKF01000211.1, forward strand.
TTGTTATTCCATAACACTTAATTTATACCCAAGATCTTTCATAAAAAACTCCAGAGAATATATTTACTCCAGAGTTTCATTTTACTATATATTCTTTCAATTGAAAAAGGTTTTTAAAAAATACAGTCGAAAACTTGCTAACGATTTTTAAACTCTTTTAATATTAATAACACTCCAATTGCAATTAAACTTAAAGAGGCCATATGTCTTAGGCTGAATATGTTCCAAAAGAAAAACTGATTACTGAGTAGGCTGATCCCTAAGAACAAAAGGATAAAACCCAAAATGTATTGTGCCGCATTGTTATTTTTTGATGGGTTGTTTGCTTTCTTCTCCGGGTTTGTCCGTGGGTTACCCTGTTCTGAGGACTGTCCCTCCTCCACTTCCTCCAAATCTACAAAGTCTTTATCCAACTCCTCAGAAGATTTGTTAAGGTCATAATCCGTATGCGGTTTTGGCATAATCAGCGCGGCGATAATATAACCAATAAAACCTGCTCCCCCAGCAAAAATAAATAATATCCAGGCTAGTCTTACCAATGTAGAATCAATTTCAAAGTACTCAGCAATCCCTCCACACACACCGGCAATTTTTTTATCTGTATTAGAAATGGTTAAACGTTTACTCATAAAGGCACCTTCTTTCTATAATGATTTTTTATTCGTTTTTAATTACATGGGCTTCGGGATAACAAACATAGCGATAATGTATGCAATAATCCCGGCTCCTCCCATGGCACTAAAAATTACCCAACCTAAACGTACTAAAGTAGGATCTAAATCAAAATATTCAGCAATTCCTCCACACACACCGGCGATCATTTTGTTTTCTTCTGAAAGATATAATTTTTTATTCATTTTTTTCTCCTTTCTTTCATTATTTAAGTTCAAATTCATTCTTCTGAGTTTTTATTAACACCAGAAATTTTATTGTTTCTTTATAAATGATATACGTATTAATCATTCAGATGTCTGATCATTTCTTAAAAAATAATCTTTAATCTTCGGAGTAATATCCTGTATGCTATTAATATTCAATCGAAAATTTATAGAGTCCTTTCCCAGTGCGATCACCGGAACTTTATTCATAGTATGATCGGAGGTTGATAAATCTTCAATATTACCGTGGTCACTCACAAGTACAAATAGAGTATTCTCCAAGCAAAGAGATTCTAACAAACTTCCAATAAATTGATCCAACTCTTCCAGAACTCGGTAGGCACGGTCAAAGTCTTTTTGATGTCCTGCTAAATCGGTTTGGAAGTATTCAAAAAATGTAAAATCATGGTTTTTGACAATTTCTCCCAATAATTCTCCCGCTTCCCCGGGAGTTCGTATCGGTACTTTTGCTTTTGTTTTTTCCAACATAATTCGATTGGTCAAATCCTGATATACAGCAGTTCCCTTTATTAAATCTTCCTCTGTGTGTAAGTAAAGTCCGGCAGAAAGGGTTGCTACCGTGGATACCGACATCTCTTCAGTTGCTTTCGGGTTTCTTAGTAGCCTGGATAGAAAATTTTCATTATAAGCATTGGCATTGGTAACCTTTAAGCCCAAGGCCTGCAATTTCATGAAAATATTATCTTTACTTATAATTTTTCGAAGCTCCCCATTCGGAAATCCGTTTAAATGTTTTCCTATGACCTTTGGTGCATTTACTCCAGTTAATATCGTAGTTTGTCCCGAGGCGCTTTGTGGTGTTCCTGGGACCCCTAAAGTCGCATCCACAGCCATAGTCCCATAGTTTTTCAACAGATTTTGCAGTACAGGTAGGTTCCCTGTTTCTATAGGATTATAGCTCCATTTTTCTTCTTTACCCAACCCAAATCCGTCAACAAACAACAGTAAAGCCCGTTTGTTCTCCATCTTTTAACCCTTCTTTGCTAAAGTTGTATTTTTCATAAGTGTAACACAATTAACAGTTCCCTTACAATTCCATTTTTTTGCGGGTATCAACTATTTTATATTGAAAACTAAACTGTGTAGCGTTGAATAAAGAAAAACCTGTTAAATAAGAGAAAGCTGTTAAATAAGAGAAAGCTGCAATTTTAATGCAGCTTTCATTCAACCTCTAATATATACTGGAGAATTACTCCTTTACTGCTCTACAAAATTTACTTTTTCTACCTCTTCTGCAATTCTTATTAGTAGATAAGGATAGGTAATTGCCTGGGTTACCATATCCCCTGGTCCAGGAGAATGAATTTTATAATGCAGAGTTAAGTCTTCTCCCTCCAGTTTTTCTTCAGTAATTTGGACAAAATAGCCACCGGTATTTCGCTCTCCACCGGCAATCATATATATTTTCTCATCTTCCGGGTATTGATACACGCCGGATTCAAACTTCTTGTTTTCTATCCAATTGCTTAAAGCTTGATCCTCTTCGACCTCACTGGTAAAATACTTTCCCTGAAATTCATTAGGATCCACAACTTCATCCTCCTTTATAGGCTCTTCCTCTTCCGTATCATCAACAGATTCATCTATTTCTTCATTATTGTCTTCCTGAGAACTTTCAGCTCCGGAATTCTCATCATCAAGAGCTTCTTCCTGTTCATCAGTCTCTCCTCCACAAGCAGTTATACTAAAAATCAACACCGTGCTTAGTAAGAATATACTAAAAACCTTCCAAA
>SLKF01000223.1 GCA_007134725.1 Clostridiales bacterium
GGAACGGTATAGGCTCCTGCTCCGGAATAGACAGCGGTTTTCCCTACGTTTACTCCGTAATCCGCATAAGCTCCGCTATCCCAGTCATGGTAAACTTCCATTGCAAGAATTTTCCCCTCTTTGGACATCCCGGTTTTAAATCTTGCCCGCATTCCTGCACGGGTGGGAAGAATGTTAAATTCCTCTTCCCTGGTCATCTTCAGCTTTACCGGTCGTCCTTTGACGGCTCTGGATAACACACTGACTAGGGGTTCAAGATGGACTCCCGCTTTTCCGCCAAAGCCTCCCCCAACGTAGGGGACGATCACATTTACATCGCTTTTCGCAATCCCCAGGGCCTTGGCCAAAAGCTGGCGTACCGCAAAGGGTGACTGGGCGGAAGACCAGATCTTGATCTTATTGGAATAGGGATCCGCCTGGGCAATTGCCACATGGGTTTCCATGGGAACATGGGCAACCGCCGGAACATTGAATTCATCTTCAAAGATATGGTCCGCTTCCTCAAATCCTTTCTTGATGTCTCCTTTTTTCGTTCGATTCCAGCTTGCGATATTCGTATCTTTATGGGGAAAAAAGACTCCCTGCAGGCACTCATAGGTATGCAGTTTTTCATGCACAAGGGTTTTTCCTTCCAGGGCTTCATCCAGGTTATGAATGATCGGTAAGGGTTTATACTCCACTTCAATAAGGGTGACCGCTTCCTCTGCGATGGCTTCCGTCTCTGCCACAACTGCGGACACAATTTCCCCCTGATAGCGTACCTTTTCCCCGGCCATGATGTTTTTATCCACCATGTAAAGACCTACCCGCTGACAGGCTTCCTTTCCCGTTACAACTGCCTTTACCCCTTTTAGTTTTTTCGCTTTCGAGCAATCGATGGAGACAATCTCCGCATGGGCATAGGGTGAAATCAGCACTTTAGCATAAAGCATCCCGGGGACTTCCATATCATGTACATATACCGCCTGGCCCGTTACCTTTTCCTGAGCTTCCTTGCGATCATAACCTTTGCCTATATGGCTAAATTTCTTTTCACTCATTATTTCAACGCCTCCCTTTCCCGCTTTGCTGCTGAGCGAATCGCGTTAATAATAGGAATATATCCGGTACAACGACAGAAGTTCCCTTCAATCGCCTCTTTTATTTCATCGTCGTCGGGATCCGGAACCCGATCTAAAAGGGATCTGGCCGACATTAACATCCCCGGAGTACAAAATCCGCATTGTAGCGCATCGTACTCAATAAACGCCTGCTGTAAAATCGATAGTTTATTTCCCTGACCTAAGCCCTCCACTGTAAGGATCGTTGCATCGTCGGCTTCTGCAGCCAATACCAGACAGGAGTTCACGGCTTTTCCATTCATAATAATTGAACAGGCTCCACACTCTCCCTCGCCACAACCTTCCTTGGCACCAAATAATTTAAGCTCATTATTCAATAACTGTAGCAAGGTCATGGTAGGATCCACTTTTTTTTCAAATCGATCTCCGTTTACCTCAAACTCAATTGCTGTTTTAGGCAAACCGGAATCGGTGTATTCCAGGCAATTTCCTTTTTCTTTCGCTGAATTGCACATCTTATTCAACCCCCTCTTCCATCATCACCATCATAATCTTTTTCGCCAAGGCACCGGAGGCAAGGAAACGATATTCCATCGAAGCCCTTACATCGGAGATGGGCTTTACATGATTTTTTATTTCATCTTTCAACCAAGTTGCGGTTTCCTCATTAAACTCCCGATTTTTCAGTTCCTTTTCCAATTCCCGAAGTCGAATCGGTGTGGGTGCGATTGCTGCCATACTCACCAGAGTTTCCTTCTCCGGGGTCCTTCTTATGGATATGCCCACGGTGGCAAGGTCATGACCTTTTACGCGGGATTGTTTTTTAAAGTAACTGCTATCTCCTTCCTTCACCTCCGGTAAGGATACCCCGATTACGATCTCTGCCTTTTTCAGAGCGGTTTTTTTAACCCCTGTGAAGAAGTCCTCAATTTCAAGCACTCTCTTTCCTTCCGGTCCTTGAATGTGCACTTTGGCATTATAGACCAAAAGCGGAGTGGAAAGATCCGCTCCCGGTGAAGCATTACAAATATTTCCGACCAAGGTTGCCCGGTTTCTTAATTGATGAGATGCAAGGGCACCGGCAGCCTGATATAAGGCCCGATACTTTTTTCGAATCATCGGGAATTCATAAATCTCGTTAACCAATACCGCCGCTCCGATATAAAGTCCTTTCCCCTTTTTATACTCCAAACGGTCAAGACCTTCAATTCCTTTAATATCCAAAATATGATCGGTGATCAACAGATTGCGGCGCAGCAGAACCATTAAATCCGTCCCTCCGGCTAACACTCTGGTTCCCGGATGATTGCCCAGGAAATCCACGGCTTCCTCCAATGTTTTCGGTTTTACGTAATCAAACTTACTTAACATAGCCAACCTCCTTTAGAATTTTCTGAATACTCCTATGTAACTATTTTATCATTATTTTCAAAAAAATCTCTTGTGACAAGTTTACAAAATTATGTAAATTAACCATCTTTCCCTTGTAATTTTTTCCCTTCGAAATTCCCCATCTCAATCCAACGGAAAAATAGA
>SLKF01000296.1 GCA_007134725.1 Clostridiales bacterium
GCTTGTCTAAGTTTGCAAACACCTTCAACAACATCTACAATATCATATACAATTCTGTTTTCTAACCCAAGGACCACATCTAAATTACGAAGTCCAATATCTGCATCCACTACTACAACTTTTTTGCCCAGTTTGGCTAAGGCCGTACCAATATTCGCCGTAGCTGTGGTTTTTCCTACGCCACCTTTACCCGATGTGATTACGATTACTTTTCCCATTATCTTTCCCCCTTCTTCTTTCCTTTATTATAATTTGATTCTACATATACTGACTTATTTTTAACTTTCGCAACTTCAGGATTCACTGAATCCGGTATTTTTTCATCCGGAGATCGAGCAATAATATCAGCAATTCTTAATTGTGTCGGATTTAGAGTATAGGCGGAAACGATGGCCTTTAGATTCCCATTAGCTCCGGCGTGGGCAATTCCTCTTAAACTTCCCAAAACGATGATATTTCCGTTAGCTTTTACCACTGCACCGGGATTCACATCCCCAAAAATCACCAGATTCCCTTCATAGAATAATACTTGCCCGGAACGCAGGGTTCCACTGTGAAACTTTGTCATTCCTTCGTTCAGGTCCTCAAAAATTTGGTCTTTTGGTTCCTCTACTACTTCTTTGAAACTCAGATCATACTTCTCCATAACAAGGGTTTTAAGTTCTAATCGTTCTTCTTCATTGATATAGGAACATTCAATATCCAAAAGCTTTGCGCCGTTGAAAAAGTTCCCTGCTTTCTCAAATTGAGCGATTAAAGCATTTTTTATATTCTGAAAATCTTGATGGTCTTTTATTTTGATGATCAGTCCATCTTTGGTTCCCTTAAACTCAATTAAGCTTTGATTCACCATAACGAAACCTCCACACTGAATTTCTTCTATCTAATAGTATTCTCGATAAATTAGGAATATCCTGCTTTATTTATCAAAAAAGATTAATTTTCAGGATCTTCAATTTCTTCTTTTCCCTCTCCAACATCTTCATCCTCTTCATTTCCCTCTGTTTGAGCCTCATTCATGCCTAAATACTCCGCCACTATTTCTCTGAAAATTGGTGCTGAATACCCACCGGTTCCTCCTTGATGGATCACTACCGCCACAGCAATTTCCGGATTATCATAGGGAGCGAATCCAATAAACCAGGAGTAATTATCGTAATCATCTTTGAATTGATCCAGTTCTTGATTTCTAATATTGGAATTCAAGGCTTTGATCGCTTCTCTCATAGCATATCCTTCTTCCAGTAGGCGGGGTTGGGTTGGGTTATCTTCTCTTAGTTCTTCTATCTTATTATAAACTTCTTCTTCCGTTACTCGGAAACGGCTTAGATGTCCAAGAAGATACTCCACTTCATCAGGAGGTGGGATTTTACCTGTTAACTGAGCAGTTCCGGTTTTCCCTGCCACGTTTATAGGAAAGTCCTGGAAATATCTCCAAGGGGTTCCTTCTTCCGTGGTCCTGAACATTCCCTCATTAATAATATCTAAATGTCGAGGATTTTTTAACTCTAATTGACTTACTATTTCCGGTTCTTCTTTTTCATATTTTCCTGTCAACGGGTCCTCGGTTCCATCAATTACTGAAACCTTATATCTTGTCCCGCCATTCGCTAGAATCGCCATGAAGTTAGCCATTTGAATAGGGGTATATTGGTGCTCCCCTTGACCGATGGAAAGGTTTAATATGTCCATCTCTGTCCAGTAAGCTTGACTAAAATAGCTATACTTAATGATATCCACCCAACCTTCATCGTTGTCAATTCGTTCGATGTATTCTCGCTTAATTCCGATGTCCAACAAACGATTGTACAACTCTCCTCTAGAAGGATTTTCATCGGTCCAGGAGATAATTTCGTCAATAATCTCTCCCCGCGGATTTTCAGAAAGATCTACAATTTCCGGGTCTAAATGTTCCAACTTCAAGTCATTAACCAGTTTCCAACGAAGAGATCTCTCAATACCTCTGGTTTTTGATTCTTCACTGGGTATCTTTCCGGAAACCTCCCTTGGAACACTTATTTCAATGCCTGTAGCTTCATCGAGTCCAAGTTCCTTTGAAAAATCCAACATTTGGTTCACACTCATGCTAAAGGGCAGGGCTCGATCCCTAGAGTAGTCTTTGTTAGCGAGTACCGATGCAAAATAAATATTATTGGAATCCGCAATGGCCTCTACTAGATTTTGACTTCCCAGCAACCCTCTGTTCTGATTCCAAAGCCAGTTCCCAAAAATCTGATTGCCTTCTTTACCCACTTCGATAAAACCGGTATCCCGCATGCGATAATAAGGATCAAGGCCATACTCCAATGCGGCCAGTCCTACTACCATTTTATAAACAGAACCGGGCTGTACCGCTGAGCTAAGGGCAGTGTTTCTTAATGGAGCAGGTGAAAGACTGTTGTTCGGATTTTCCGGCTGCAATGCTTCCCAATCTTTACTGCTGATCCCCGTGGTAAATAGATTCGGATCAAAATCCGGATAATTTGCCATAGCCAGCACTTTTCCGGTTTCTACATCAAGTACAACTGCAGACCCACTTTTCGCTTTATCATAAATTCTTCCCTGAGCATTTTGAAAGGTATCAGTACCCCAGAGA
>SLKF01000173.1 GCA_007134725.1 Clostridiales bacterium
GCCAGGTGTTGAACAGCATCGGAGTGGAACCCTCTTTGGGGAGAACTTATTCTTCAGTACTGTTCAGGAAAGTGCGGAAGGAGTCGGAACGTTGCCGTCTTATCATTATCTTTGGAATTTTGAAGATGAACAGCTAGAGCACTTAGGGATAATAGGACCAAACTGGTATAGTCAAACTTTTTACTTTAATGAAATTACCGGTGAAATTGTAGTAAATAGTGCCAATGCCATAAATGAAGATGAATCGGATTCTAAAGAGGATAATCAGGAGTACGTGGAAAGGCTTTATCATTTTACATTTGACGAGGCGCAAGTATTAGAGAATTATGGAGACGAACCGGTGGAAAGCTTAAAAGATCTTGAAGGCTTTGAAGTTGTAGACTTGATGGAGTTTCGCATTGGTACACTGGAGGAAGGACAGGAACAGTTGAGTATAACAGGTGATGGAAATCGATTTGCCCGCCCCATTAAAGATTTTTCCCACAAGGAATACGGCGTGTTGGCAGGCTCAACGCTTCAGCGCCCTGACTTCATTAGCCAATCCTTCTTTTACGCTTACCGAAATGACGAGGGAGAGGAAAAAATCATCGAAATTGATGGTGCCGATCTAATCGATGCTACAGAAACTCATATTTTCATCTTCAACGACGATCGTCTCAGAGCATATGACATTGATGAATTCTTTGATGGATTAGAAAAGAAGTAAGCCGTACAGAGTATCCATACAGTAGGACAGGAACCTTATCTAAAAAAACCAAGAGGTGATCATCGTGGCTTTAAACATTCTCTATTTCGGTACCAATCATCCAAAATCCATGAAACCGCTCTACGCTTTGGATCAGGAACACCAAATTGTCGGGGTTGTAGAATGGAGTCCGAAGGAAAGCGCTCCTAAAAGGGTTCTTCGGCAAATATACCATTATGGGAAGGGACTTCGAGGAGAGGTAAAAACCCTTAGGAGTTTTGCGAAAAAGAGAAAAATCCCCCATATCAATAACCATTCCTGCCCCATAAACTCCATAGAATTTGAAGAAAAGATAAAAACCCTTCAGCCGGACCTGATCTGTGTATCCTATTTCGGAGACCGGATTCCACTGAGTATTATCGAAATTCCCAAGTATGGAGGGATCAATGCTCACGGCTCTTATCTTCCCAATTACCGGGGAGCCATTCCCTGGTTCTGGCAGTTTTACAACATGGAAAAGGAGGGGGGTGTAACGATCCATCGATTGACTGAGGAGGAGGATCAGGGAGAGATCTTACTTCAAGAGAAGTTTCCCATTGAATTGGGGCTAACAGAAGACCGGTTATTGCAACGGATTACAGAACATACCACAAAGCTGATGGTTGAGACCGTCAGAGGAATTGAAAAAACCGGAAAGGTCGGATACGAGAACCAAAAAATGAAGCAGGAAGCTCCAAAGAACCTCTTTAAAGGTCACTGTATTCAACGGGGAGAGAAATTTATCCACTGGGATAACTGGGATGTTAAGCGGGTATATCATTTTCTTCGGGGAACCAACGCAATGGAACTGGAACCTCCATATCCTGGCGGGGTTTGGGAAGTTCAGGATTTTAAGAAAAAGGAATCAATATGCAAAAAGGAAGCATATAGGGAAAATCAGCCCCAGCCGGGAGAGCTTAAAAAAACAAAAGAGGGATATCGGCTGCTTTGTAAAAACGGAGAGGTCCTATTGAAATACCAGTTTTCATTCAAAGCACTGATAATGGCAGTGATTGCTAAAAAATAAGGTTCTATGGGAAAAGCGCTTAAATAAATGAACAAAAATACAAAGTAACAGGCTAAGGAGGACAGAAATTGAAACCGATCAAGCGAAGCAAGCTGAGACTCTTTTTTGGAAAAAACTACTACACCCTCAGAAAGCATTTTAAGTGGATGGTATCTAAGGAGAAGTATGCCCATCGCCAGGAAAAAGAAATCCGACCCCATCTGTATTTCAGTCATAAAACTCCCCTCTATCGCAAACTGAAAAATGTGGATATGTGGCTTCAAGAGAACAAGGTGATAAATCTCAACATCGCCATCAAAACCCTAAACGGTCTGGTACTCTATCCGGGAGAGACAATGTCCTATTGGAAAAGAATCGGTAATCCTACCGCAAAAAAAGGTTATGTAGAAGGGATGCAGCTCTCTCATGGGAATTTTATTGCCAACGTGGGGGGAGGGCTTTGTCAGCTTTCCAATCTGATTTATTGGATGACCCTGCATACGCCCCTTACCGTCACTGAGAGAAATCGGCATAGCTATGATGTATTCCCCGATGTGAAAAGAAAACAGCCCTTTGGCAGTGGAGCCACCTGCGTTTATAACTATATTGATCTGCAAATTAAAAATGAAACAGACGCCCCAATGCAGCTTTGTCTGGATGTGGGAGATACCCATCTGATCGGTGCATGGCGGGGAGAAGAGGCTCCGAAGCTTACCTATGAAGTCTATGAAAAAGAACATTGGATCACCCACGAATACTGGGGAGGATATCTACGCAATAATATTATCCATCGAAAAGTTTATGATCTTGATACTGCAATAATTGATGATGAATACGTTACAGAAAACCATGCCATTATGATGTA
>SLKF01000111.1 GCA_007134725.1 Clostridiales bacterium
GAGGCCATCCTGCGTCTGTGCAAAGCAAAACCGGAATTCTTAAGAAATCTGATGGGGCTTCTATCCAACAAAGTATGGATGATGAGCAATAAAGTACGAATTCTTTCTTATGATCGCTTAAAGCAGCGTGTTGCCTCTTATCTTATGGAACAGTACCGAATACAAGGCACCACCGAGCTCACCCTCCCACACAACCGCCAGGAAATGGCAGATTATCTCGGAATGCCACGACCCTCTCTTTCAAGGGAGCTTCAATGCTTAAAAGACCAGGAAATGATTCGATATCATAAGAATCAATTTTCCCTTCTTCAACCGGAAAAACTGGAGAGCTTAATTTAAAAATCGATCCTCTCACTTCTACGGGAACTTTATCCGGTTGAGCGCCGTCTAATTAGAAACTGAATCGGAGGTTGGTAAAATGAAAAAAATTCTTATGATTTTTTTGGCTTTCATGTTAATTCCTGCACTTCTGTTGGGCTGTCAATCAAATGCGGATAGCACTTTGAACTACAGGGATGTATCTGAAGTGCGTATTTCAGAATCCACCGGCTTTACCAAAGTAAATCCGGATTTTTTTGAAATCTATCAGGATGAAGATGCTCTATTGTTATTCACCGATTTACTGCAAAATGCTACCAGGGAAGAGGGGATTGTGGATATGATCCAACCGGAATATGATTTGGAAATCCTTTATAAAGATGGAAACGATCAAGGGTTTCATTTGTGGGTTGGAGAAAGCGGAGAAAAAAGCACTTTGATGAAGGTCGATGATACCCATACCATCTATACGGTTTCAGCGGAAATAACTGATAAATTAATTGCTCTGTTCGAGTAATTATTTTATGACTCCTGACTTCTTAATACAAAGTCATCAAAACTAGGATTCTATTTACTCTATTTACTAGAAAATTAAAAATTCGAAAATAAAAGTCCCCTTAGAGCTGATATCTTGCATCGGTTCCCGCGGGGACTTTTTTTATTACTTATTTTTTATAATGTCTTGAACTCCGGCAACAAAACGCTTCATTTCATCCATCGTATTATATACCGATATACCGGCCCGAATAAAAGAACCGGACTCCACAATTCCCAGCTTTTCTGCCAAACGATAGGCGTAGAAATGGCCATCAGCAATGAAAACACTGGCCTCTTCACACATACGGGATGTAAACTCATTAGGCGTAATACCCTCCACACGAAAGGCCACCGTCGGCGTCTTCTTAACCGACTCCTCAGCCTGATATAGGGTCAGTTCTTTAATTTTTCCCAGCTCTTTTCGCACAAATTTCGCCAGAGACGCTTCATAGTTTTCGATTGCATCATAACCGGAGATGATTTTTTCTTGCAGGGTATTTCCTTTCCCCAAATCCGAGATAAATCGTACCGCTTCTGTAACGCCCACAATCCCTTCATGATTTTGAGTGCCGATTTCTAGTTTATCCGGCGTATAGTCCGGTGCGGGCATGATTTTATAGGGTTCTAATTGATCAAACAGCTCTTTTTTAATCATAGCCAGACCCACATGGGGTCCAAACATCTTGTAAACAGAACTAAAGAGCATATCGATTCCTAACTCCTCCCGATCCACATAAAAGTGGGGAATTCCGTGAACGGCGTCCACTGCAACTACCGCACCCACCTTCTTTGCCGCATCGGATACAGTCTTTACATCATTGATCGTCCCAATACAGTTTGAGGCCAGGCCGATGGCAACAAATTTGGTATTCCTTGTTAAGAGGTGATCCAGAGAAGAAAGATCCAGGGTTAAGGTTTTGGTATCGAGCGGTATATATTTGACAACTACATTTTTATCCTCCGCCTCTTTTTTCCAGGGATCGATGTTCGAGTGATGCTCCAATTCGGTCAGCAGAATCTCATCCCCTTCCTTCCAGGTTTTAGCCACGGCCCTTGCGGCATGAAACATCATGGTGGTGGCATTGCCTCCAAAGGCTACCTCCTCCGCTTTTCCGTTAAAAAGAGCTGCAACGTAGTCCTTCGCCTCCGATATTTTTTCCATGGTTTCCACGGATGTGGGAAAAGCTCCATGAAGATTCGCTCCTCCATTCATCATGTAATCCCGTCCCGCATTAATGGCCTCCACCACGGTTTGCGATCCTCCGGGCCCATCCAGATACACCACGGTCTTTCCCTTGTAAGTTCGCTTTAGAGCAGGAAATCTGTTTCGTACGTATTCAATTGGATAATTCATAGCATCAAACTCCTTTTTGCATTTCTTACTTTACTGTATTCGACATTTAGCCAGAAAATTCCTTTAAAATAGATTGCTAAATAGGAATCTATTGTGATAAAATTACTCTGTTATAATTAATTAATTTATTAGAAAAGAGGAAAAATCAATGTGGACAATTAAAAATCGTTATATCGTATTAATCGGAGCGCTGCTTGCCCAGGTAACCATTGCCGGCCTTTATGCCTGGAGTATATTTGGAACCGCCCTCCAAATGGAAAGAGGTTGGACTGCCGATCAGATTTTATGGCCATATGCCTTGGCCCAGTTTGTTTTTGCTTTAAGTACTCTTTGGTCGGGCCGTTTAGTCGACAAAAGAGGACCGCGAAGTGCACTTTTTATCGGATCGATTTTATATGGTAGCGGTGTTGCCTTGTCCTATTTTGCAACAGCACCCTGGATGCTTTATATCACCTATGGTATTTTAGCCGGAGCCGGTGTGGGCTTTGTGTATGTTTGCCCGCTGGCAACGCTGATCAAATGGTTCCCACGTAAACGGGGCATGATTACCGGACTGTCCGTAGGGGTTTTCGGTGGTGGAAGCATTATCTTCCAACGTGTGATATCTTCATTATTAGTTAATAATACAGTAGCCGGTACTTTTTTACGGCTGGGCATAATCTCTTTTGTACTGATTTTTATTGGGGCACTGTTGACCAACAATCCTGTGGATTATATAAAAACTGCAGCGGTAAAAAGCAACAACGACTTTACAACCGGCGAGATGATGAAAACCCCAGCTTTCAAACTGGTTTGGGTAATGTTTTTATTAGCGGTAATTCCCGGACTACTTGTCCTTGGTGCGGCTAAAAATATCGGTTTGGAAGTGGCTGGACTGGAAAGTGTAGCCGCAACAAGTATCATTTCGATTCTTGCCATATCCAATGCGGGCAGTCGATTGGTTTCCGGAACCTTATCCGACCGATTCGGTACCTTAAACGTCTTACAGGGAATCTTTGTAATTACCATTGTATCTTTATTCTCTCTAAGCTTTTTAGCTCAATATCCTTTGTTTTTCTACTTCGGGATGATTGGGGTAGCCGTTGGATATGGAGGATTTTTAGCATTATTCCCTACCTTTACCAACCAAACCTTCGGGTCCTATCGCTACGCGTCGAATTACGGGGTGGTGTATCAGGCCTATGGAATCGCCGCTTTATCGGGGATTTTCATTAAATCCATGGCGGGAAGCTTTACCAACACCTTCATGATCTCCGCTGTTGCCGCCTGCATTGCTCTGGGACTTTCTGTGGTTCTTAAAAAAGGCAATGCTCCGGTGCTGGAAAGTACTTTAGAATTGGAAAAAGCGTAAAGCAATATATAATAATCTGATTCAATTTAATTCAAATATTTTCAAGCATATTAGAATAAAAATTTTCATAAAAAAACGGCTACTATGGGTATTAACCCACAAAAGCCGTTTTTTTGTGACATCATTTTACTTTATATACTTATTCTTCTTACGTGTTCGCCTATACTCCCGTGGAGCCAAAGCCCCCCACTCCCCGATCACTGTCTTCCAAATGGTCCACTTTTTCCACCGTTACCCGTGTTACGGGCATAATAACCATCTGGGCAATTTTCTGTCCTATTTCCACAGCATATACTTCCCGGGAATGGTTAATTAAAATCACTCCTACTTCTCCCCGGTATCCTTCATCAACAGTTCCCGGAGTGTTTAGCAGTGTAATTCCCTTTTTCAGTGCCAGACCGCTTTTGGGTCGGATCTGGGCTTCTGTATTAGGGGGCAACTGAAGTTTCAGCCCTGTCCCCACCAGTTTTCGCTCTCCCGGTTCCAATCTAAGGCTTTCCACGGAATATAAATCCATTCCCGCATCCCCTTCATGGGCATAATCCGGTAATTTCGCATTTTCATTGGTTAATTCAATTTTCAATTTCATAATAATCCCTCCAACTTAGTAAAAGTCCACCGCCACTGCAGTAGACTTTTTTTCTAATATAATTATACTATATTTTCCGGGATAAATCATTCCCTGAATGAAATACTAAAAACTGTCTTTACACGAATATTGTTCCCTTAAGATAGGTCTTCGCTTTACCGCTGATCACGACTCGATCTCCTTGATCCTCGCAGTACACCGTTCCCCCTCTTTTTGAGAGTTGTTTGGCAATCATCACTTTCTTATTTAAGATTTCACTCCAATAAAGGGTTAGGGCCGCATGGGCAGAGCCCGTAACCGGATCTTCATTAATTCCGATTTTCGGATAGAAGCACCGGGATACAAAGTCCACCTCGTCGCCCTTAGCCGTTACAATAACACCCATGCCATGATCCAAAACCCCAAGTTTTCTAAAATCCGGTCGAAGCTCTTTTACCATCTTTTCATTTTTCAAGGGTATTACCAAATCCCGGGCTAAGTAAGCCTTGTCTGCTTTGATCCCTAAGGCCGTTTCCATATCCTTGGTCCACATGGCAATCTTCGGTTTCTTACCGGGTAAGTTCATCTCATAGAGTTCATCCTGTTTTTCCACTTCCAGGATCCCGCTTAACGTATTAAATCTCATCTTCTTCTTTCCGGGATGAATCTCAGTGGCTATAATATGGGCAGCCGCCAAGGTTGCATGTCCGCAGAGATCCACCTCTGCGGTAGGGGTAAACCATTTCAGTTCATAACCGTCGGCCACTTCAAAAACAAATGCGGTTTCCGATAAGTTGTTCTCCGCTGCAATCTGCTGCATCAGTTCTTTATCAATCGCTTCTTCTAAAATACATACCCCCGCAGGATTTCCTCCAAAGATTTCTTCACTAAAAGCATCCACTACATAATATTTCATTAGCTTTCTCCTTTCCATAGTTTTACGAGCATGGCTCTTACAGGAGCCGCCTCAGCCCCTTTGATTTTCAGTGGAGCGGCAATCAGGAGGTACTCTTCTTCCTCCGCTTCCTTTAGTCTTAAACCCTCCAGGATCATGATATCATTTTCTAAAAGTGCTTTATGGGTACTTTTGTCAGGCTGATCCCGCTCGATACCTAAGGCGTCAATGCCAACACCGATTACTCCTTGATCCTTTAGGTAGTTTGCTCCGGATGCTGCAAGATAAACAAAGGAAAAATTAAAATCCTCTTCAAAGGAGTTCCTCGTTTTCAAAAGAATAAAATGACCCTTGGGAATCCTTTTTTTCGCCAGATCCTCCTTAGTAATTCCTCCTTGCACCTTTGTCAGATCCAACACCTGACAGGGCACCACTACCCGCTCCAGGCTCAAGGAGTCCATGGTGTCTCCGTCCTCGATGATATGCAAAGGACGATCCAGATGGGTCCCGGTATGCATGCCCAGGGTCATGGTGGTTTCAAAGGCATCACTATTTTTAAAGTTCCGGGTTACTTCAATTTTCGGACGGTTTTCCTCCCGATTTTTGTATACCGTCATCTCTTCCGATATTTCCATACTGATATCAATAATTTTATCAATGGGTATCAATGACTTCACTTCCTTGTCTTTTTATTAAACTTATATAACTTATGATGAATAACTATTGTAAACCGTACAACCATTACAGCCATTTTCTTCCCGGCTCCCGGTGCACCAAATTTATGGCCTCTGGTGGTCCTTGGGATCCTTTTTCGTAAAATTTTATCTTTTCAGGATGCTTTCCTGCCCAGTCGATGAGTGTATCCGTCCATTTCCACGAGGCCTCTACTTCTTTCCAGTGGGTAAAAGATGTCTGATCTCCTTTGGCGGCATCCCCAAGCAGTTTTTCATAAGCCTCGGGAGTGTTCATGCCGATTAAACAGTTTTGGCAAAAGTCCATATTCACCGGCAAAATGGTATCCAGGGTTCCCGGCTGTTTCGTATTGAAACTCAGCACAACCCCTTCCAAGGGCTGTATATTAAGGGTTAGTCGATTAGGCTCTTCAATTTCTTTGGTCTTTCCTAAACAGCAGGAACCCATAGGAAGGCGATACTGAATCACAATCCGTGCAGCCTTCTCTTTAAGTCCTTTCCCGGTTTTTAAATAAAAGGGCACCCCCAACCATCTGGGATGATTCAGAAAAACTCTTATTGCTGCGTAGGTTTCGGTGGAAGTGTTTTCTGCTACTCCCGGTTCCTCCCGGTAACCCTGATACTGTCCCAAAACCATCTGTTCCTCAAGGCTGTCTTCCTTAAAAGGGATAAGACTTTGTAGAATTTTGTTTTTTTCTTCCCGAAGATTTTTCGCCGTAAGATTTCCCGGCAATTCCACCGCGGTCAGGGCCAGCATCTGAAGCATATGGTTTTGTACCATATCCCGAAGTACTCCCGCCTGATCATAGTATTCTCCCCGGGTCCCCACTCCTTCCGATTCTGTGGAGATGATCTGCACATGATCGATGTGTTCCCGGTTCCAGGTGGGCTCAAAAATCTGATTGGCCGCTCGGATCATTATCAGATCCTGCACCATCTCTTTCATCAGATAATGATCCACCCGAAAAATCTCTTCCTCCTGAAAAACCTTTGTTAATGCTTGGTTCAGTTTTTGTGCAGATATAAGGTCTCTACCAAAGGGTTTTTCAACCATTAACCGTTTCCAACCCTGTTTTTCATTATATAAATCCTTCTTTTTAATATGTCTCGAAATTTCCTCAAAATATTTTGGGGATGCGGCCATATAAAACAAACGATTTCCCCGAGCTCCAATCTTCTGATCCAAATTACTTAATGTTTCATTCAAAGATTCATAGTCGTTTTCATTGCTAAATTCCAGTGGCTGATAACGGATCCGCTCTTTTAGGTCCTCCCAGACGGATTCCTCAAAATCTTCACCGGTATGGGTTTTTACCCTTTCTTTCGCTTTTTGCAAATACGCTTTTAAGGAAATCGGTTTCCGAGCAACGGCTACCACGCCAAACCCGTTCCCAAGCTCCTTCTTTTTTTCCAATTGATATAGAGCGGGAATCAACTTTCGAAAAGTTAAGTCTCCCGTGGCCCCGAAAATAATCATTAAACAAGCTTCCATACTAGGCTGTTTCTTCATCAGAACTCATCCTTTATGGTGGCGTGCCCCCCAAATTGATTTCTAAGGCCGGCAACCACCTTCCCGGAGAAGGTATCCTGCTGTTGGGAACGATACCTCGTAAATAAAGAGGCAGAGATAACCGGAACCGGTACCGACAGATCCAGGGCCTCCTGTACGCTCCAAAGTCCTTCTCCCGATGCATGCACGACCCCTTTAATGGAAGAGAGTTCCGGATCCTCCATAAAAGCTTGATGGGTTAAATCCATCAGCCATCCACGAATTACCGAACCGTGGCGCCATACCTGAGCCACCTGGCCATAATCCACATCAAAGGGACTTGCTTTTAAGATCTCAAAACCTTCCCCAATCGCCTGCATCATACCGTATTCAATGCCGTTATGAATCATTTTTACATAATGTCCCGCTCCCCCAGGTCCCACATGGGCAAGACCATCCTCTGTGCAAACATCTTGCAGCATTCCCTCTATTTTTTGGTAATCCTTTTTGCTTCCTCCCACCATCATACACGCCCCATGGCGAGCCCCTTCGATTCCTCCGCTGGTCCCGATATCCATCAGGTGAATTCCCAGGGTTTGAAGTTCCTCTCCCCGTCTTAGGGTGTCTTTGTAGTTGGAATTTCCACCGTCAATTAGGATATCCCCTGAATCAAGCAAGGATTTCAACTCCAAAATTACCCCTTCCACCGGATCCCCCGCCGGGACCATCATCCAAATAATCCGAGGCTTTTCCAACTGATTAACCAGTTCTTCTAAAGACCTTGCCCCCGACAGCCCTTCTTTTTTTATGGCCTCCACTTTATCATAACTTCGATTGTAACCCACCACCACATGGCCTTTTTCATGCATGTTCAGTGCCAAAGCATATCCCATTTTTCCCAAACCGACCAGACCGATTTTCATGATAGTTCCTCCTCCAATGGTATTTTTCCATATTAGGATTTATACCCACGGCCTACTTTTATCAAACTAATTTACCTGTAGCTTACATAGAGGGATAATCAGATACTGCTAATCATTAAATTTTTCGATGATTTTCAACTTACTTATAAATTAACACTATTAGACTTTGTAAATTATGATGATACAATAGGTCTGGTAATGATTTAATAAAAATTTAACATGGATGAAAGGAGAATAAATCAATGAAAAAAACAATCAGCAAAAGTTTTCCCTTTTTACTGATACTTTTGGTTTTGGTCGCACTTGTAGTTACAGGTTGTGGTGAAAATGGCCAAGTGGACACAGAAGAGCAGGAAAGTGCTGAAAATGACACCAACGAAGAAAATGAAGGTTCTGATGTTGGCCTAACAACCCTTACTGCCGAAGAGGTTAATTCCCTTCTTGATGAGGATGACTATGTATTCGTGGATACCCGGATCAATGACGCCTACAATGGTTGGGCCTTGGACGGCGTTGTCAGAGGCGGACACCTGCCCGGTGCCGTAGATTTTTCTGCACGTTGGTTATCCCAGGAAAAATCCCTTGAAGAAGACTTCATTCTTGAACTTTTAAAAGAGCGGGGAATCACTAAGGAAAAAAATGTGGTTTTATATGATGTAAACGGTGAAGACGCCAAGATCGTCAAAGATACTCTTTCGAACTTGGGATTTGAAAATCTTCATGTATTTGATCTGAATCTCTGGGCAGAAAATGAGGAATACCCTCTGGTTCAGCATCCGAACTATCACTTAATTGTCCCGGCCGTCGCAGTAAAGGAGGTAATCGACGGCAAAGTACCGGAAACCTTTGAAAATGCCTCTACTATTAAGGTTGTGGAAGCCAGCTGGGGTGAGGAGGAAACCTCCTATGCCAAGGGCCATGTCCCGGGAAGTTTCCATATTAACACCGATGCCATCGAACCTCCACCGGAGTGGATGCTTGCGGATGATGAAACCCTAACAGCCTTTGCCTTAACACATGGATTTACCGCGGAGGACACCGTAATTGTAACCGGTGAAGATTACCTGGCCGCTTTCCGTGTGGCGGTGGTTCTTCAGTACATCGGTGTGGAAGATGTGCGGGTATTAAACGGTGGATTACAGGCATGGATCGCCGAAGGGTACGAGGTTGAAACCGATCGTCATGATCCCATACCCGTTAAGGATTTCGGTGCCCCAATCCCCGGAGGAAATGAATGGGTCGTCACCATACCCGAGCTGGAAGACCGTCTTGAAAATGATGATGCTTTTACTCTGGTGGATAATCGAACCTGGGAGGAGCATGTCGGCGAAACCTCGGGATACAGCTACCATGAAGAAAAGGGTCGAATCCCCGGCTCGGTCTTCGGTTACGCAGGATACGATGACGCTTATTCCATGGAGTATTACCGAAATCCGGATCAAACGATGCGAAACCCTAAAATCCTGCAAGCATTATGGGAAAGTCAAGGAATCAACCTGGATAATCACCTGTCTTTTATGTGCGGAAGCGGATGGAGAGCTGCAGAAGTTCTTTATTATGCTCGGGTGATGGGTCTTGAAAATACCTCTCTTTACAGCGATGGATGGATCGGATGGAGTATGGAAGGAGATCGCCCTTTTGAAACCGGTCAGCCTGAATAAAAAAATCAGCATCGGGGGACTCCATCTTCTGCAGAGCTTGCTGTTTCTGGGTATTGGAACCCTTCAGCGTTTCACTCATTTTCGACCGATGCTGATGCGCCATCTCTATACCAGAAAAGTTGACTATACCGAAATATATTTTTCCAACGGCCTCCTGCTATTTCAAAGCATTTTCCTGGTCCTACTTTTCCTGGGATCACTTTGGTTGCTTATGCGAAATCGGAAAAGCATTACAGGACTCCTCCGACTGGAAGGATTAATCTTCACAGTGATGCCTTTAGTATCTTTGGTCTTTATTCATCTGGACTGTTTTAAAGAGTTAATCACCTATCCCTACTGGATTTTTGCAGGGTATCTCGTTCTTTTTTTCCAAGGATTGATTCAATTGATACTTCAAAAAAGAGGGCTACCAGCATCCGGTCATTGAAAACGGGGAGAGCTTCTCTCCTGAAAAAAACCTATGGGTCAGCCATAAGGATGACCGGCTAAATCGGCCTTGCATCGCACAGATTCTAAATCGTGTGGATGAAAGTTTTTCCTTAGATGATACATTATAAAAAAA
>SLKF01000089.1 GCA_007134725.1 Clostridiales bacterium
CCTATGTGGGTTATGCCATGCCCAAATCCCCTCAAAGACTGGATGCGGAGATTCTTAAATATGAGTTGGGCCTGAACGGGGTCCGTACCTCCCATTATCCCCAGTCGAAGCATTTTATTCGACGGTGTGATGAAATTGGGCTTTTGGTCTTTACGGAAATTCCCGGATGGCAACACATTGGGGATGAAAAGTGGCAAGAAATCGCCTTGCAACAGGTAGAGGAGATGGTGCTTCAATACCGAAATCATCCCAGTATTTTCATTTGGGGAGTCCGGGTCAATGAATCCTCGGATCACCACGAGTTTTATGAGGCCACCAACCGCATTGCCCGGGAACTGGATCCCAGCAGAGCCACGGGAGGGGTTCGCTATATAAAAAACAGCGAACTGCTGGAGGATGTATACACCTACAATGATTTTTCCCATAGCGGGGCTAATCCGGGAATTGAAAAAAAGAAAAAAGTTACCTCAAAAAAAGCGGCTCCCTATCTGGTGACGGAATATAACGGGCATATGTACCCCACAAAGGCCTTTGACGATGAAGTCCATCGACGGGATCACGCCCTAAGACATGCCCGGGTGCTGAATGATATTTACAAAGAAAAGGATGTATCGGGAGGCTTTGGCTGGGTAATGTTTGATTATAACACTCACAAGGACTTCGGCAGTGGAGACCGCATCTGCTATCATGGGGTGATGGATTCTTTCCGCAATAAAAAATTGGCGGCGGAGCTCTATGCCTCTCAACAAGAGGAAACACCCGTGCTTGCTATAAGCTCCAATATGGATGTAGGGGAATATCCGGGGAGTTTTCGGGGAGATATTTACGCCTTTACCAATGGAGATGAAGTACGCCTTTATAAAAATGATCGATTCATTCAAAGCTTTACCAACAAGCAAAGTCCCTTTCCCCATCTTCCCAAAGGGCCTATCCTGATTGACGACGTCTTGGGAGACCGTTTGGAAGAGGTCACTGAATTATCTCCGGCCAAACGTAGGGATCTGAAAAAAGCCCTGTTGGCCGTGGCGAAATATGGACCGGATCAATTGCCCCTTTCAGGGAAATTTCTGGCCCTAAAGCTGATGGTCCGCCATAAAATGACCGTGGAGGAAATCGGTAAATACTATACCCGCTACATCGGGGATTGGGGCCAGGAGGCCACTTCTTACCGCTTTGAGGCTTTAAAGGATGGAAAAATCATGGCAAGTGTCGTTAAAAAGACCATGGAATCCGTGGATCTTTCCATTCAGGTGGACCGGAAAATCCTTGTGGAGGAGGGCACCTATGATGTGGCCACGGTACGAATTCAAGGGGTTAGTGAAAGTGGAAATCTGCTGTCCTATCTCAATGAGCCCCTGATTGTTGAGACAAAAGGCCCTATTGCAGTTATCGGACCCAAGGTGCTGACCCTTCGGGGAGGCATGACGGGAACCTATATCAAATCCCTGGGAAAACCGGGAAAGGGGAAAGTCACGATTCGACTGGACCATCGGGTGGAAAAAACCCTGGATTTTACCGTTGAAATTAAAGAAAGACCAAAAGGGGGAGGAAACCATGATTTCCTATGATAAGAATCTTTTTACCCTGAAAACCAAGAATACCGCGTATCTCTTTTATCGCCGTCCTTCGGGGCATCTCGAGCATTTTCATTATGGAGAGGGGATCGATTTGGAAACCCCGGAAGCCTTTATGCAGAAAAATGAGTTTTTGTTGGGGAATGCAGTGGCCTACGGGGAAATATATGTGGATGGAAAAGAGAAAGCCGGGATAAAAGAAGGTGCCGCATTAAATCTTGAAAATCTTTCCCTGGAGATGAGCACCCTGGGAAAAGGGGATATTCGGGAACCTTTGGTAAGAGTCCGCCATCAGGATGGTAGCGAAAGCTCGGACTTTTTATATAGCCACCATGAAATTTTAAAAGGGAAAAAAGACTATGAGGGTCTTCCAAGTTCCTATGGATCGGAAGATGAGGTGGAGACCTTGGTGGTAACCTTAACAGACCAAAACAGCGGGTTGGAACTGGAACTACTGTATCATGTATATGAATCCGTGGACGTGATTACCCGAAGTAGCCGGATCCTTAATCGGGGAGATTCAACCCTAAGACTTGGCCGGCTGTTGAGTACCCAAATCGATTTTCATGATCATGCCTATAATATGGTCACCTTTACCGGTGCCTGGGCCCGGGAGATGGAGAAAAAAGTGCAACCCATTGAAGGGGGAAAACTGGTAAACAGCACTTTGGCCGGGGTGTCCAGTAATCGGGCCAATCCCTTTTTTATGATTGCTGGGAAAGACACCAAGGAAGAATATGGAGATTGCTACGGCTTTAATCTTGTCTATAGCGGAAATCACTACAGTGCGGCGGAGGTCAGTCCCTACGGAAAACTGCGGGTGGTATCGGGGATCAACCCCGAGAGCTTTTCCACGGATCTTTCACCGGGGGAAGCGTTTCAAAGTCCCGAGGCGGTAATGACCTACTCCAATAAAGGATTTGGAGGGATTAGCCTCCAGATGCACGATTTTGTTCGCCGCCACATTGTTCGGGGACAGTGGCAATGGAAAGAACGACCGGTGCTCTTTA
>SLKF01000170.1 GCA_007134725.1 Clostridiales bacterium
ATTATGAAGCTAAGCCAACTGATTAACGAAAATGGAAGAAAGCAATCCCCTTACATGGAGGGACTGGTAAATCATCTTCCCATGGGACAACTTGCCCTTTATCAGCTTACGGAGGATCTGCACAAAGTAGAGGCTTACACGGATTATTATAATGGCCACTTCGCTGTGGATCCGGTTACCACCGGTTATACTGCCGCAAGTTCCATCGAAGAATGTCTTGGAAAAAAAGAGCAATACGAGGCTTGCTTGGACTTCATACAAAAAGAAGTGGACACCCATGGCATGGATCCCATGATCAAAAAAATCTTAAATGCCTACCCTTTGGGAATTTCTTCCGGTCTTTTTCACGTAATCATTCGACTGGCCTACGCCAAAGAAGGGGCCTCTTATGATGAGGCCCTTAGGGAAGAGGTTGCTCGAGCCCTGGCTTATTATGTAACCGCTTACCGAAAGGTGACACCCTTTTATCGTACAATACCAAAGGAAGAGATTTATGAAAACATGCAGCAGTTGATGAAAAATCCTACCCTGGAAAAAGTGCTCTATCAAAATAAGTCTTTAGGCCAAACCATGAAATCCCTTTATCAGAGTCCTAAATACTTAAATGCGGGATTTTTGATTGAAGATGGCGTGGATGATAAAGTGCAAGGGCTCTTAAACCTTTGTCTTCCCGCCTTCGATCAGACCCAAAGCATCATCGCCCTGCATTGCATCACAGGTCTCCATGCCATGTTGGTACTAAAAGATTACTTTGCCGACTTTCAGAAAGCCCTGGATATTTATACCACAGCGGTCATCACACACCTGGTTTCTATAGAGGGCCTGGTCTTTCATGAACCGGATCATGAACCGATTCTACGTTCATGGCCGGAACTCCTTGAGGAAGGGGCGGACGCTAAGGATGTCCACACCATTAAGTTTACCTACACCTGTTATGAGCTGTTTAAACGTTATCCTGTGGAGGGACTGAAAACTTCCTTGATGCATCAAATCAACAAATAAAGACAAAATATTGTTAAGCGACTCAAAAAAAACAAGCTACCCTGCCGGATAGCTTGTTATTTTGATTTTAGAATTCAATTTCTTTTAACTTTTCATTAATGGTATTTTTATCATATTCTTTATATCCCTGCTTTTCTGCCCATGCCTTTACACTTTTATGTTCCGGATGCTCTGGGTCATGGTAAACCTCCAGGAACTGACCATATCCTTCCGCCCCACCCAGGTTTTCTATAGGCGCTGACTCCGCTCCGTCAATTAAGATCGGAAAGTTGTCTGAATAATCTTCAAGGGTCTTTACATAACCCACAATAAATCGCCATTTTTCATCGTAGTCGTAGACGTATTCCAGGCTTTGATATTTTTCCAGATAATAGCCGATATGCAGTTCTTCCGGTTTTTTTATCTCTGTCTCTAAGGCCTTCAGCCGGGATTCATTAAAGGCTTTAAATTCTTCGGAAGAGTCTTCATGCCTTTTCCCCACCTCATCCCGATTCTCTTTAAAAATCCGGTGCTCTACATAGGCTTCTTCATCGTTGGTTATCCGGAGGTTTTCTTCGGGAAGATTAAACTCAAACAAGCTCCCCGCTTCATCCAGGGCCCATCCCTTAAAGTTTGAAACCTTTTGAATCACCTGATGTAGATTACTAAAGGTGGCCGTGGCAGGAAGGATGACTTCTCGCCACATTAAGGGATGTACCTCCTGCAACTGTATGGTAATTCGATACGCTTTCATATAATCACCTCGTTTCAATTCTTTTACTCTTTTATCCTAACATATTTTTCATGGATATTCATGGATGTTTCCCCCAACTAATTCAGACTTTTTAGGAAGGTTTTACTGATCCGTTCATAAAACAGTCCGCGCTCTTTTCGAGCCAAAGTAATGCCTATATGAAGGGCTCCGCTTCCCAAAATTACAAATACGGCTAAGAACAGAAAAGATATATAGGGCTCTTGAATACTGGTAACCTCTAATAAGACTAAGGGTCCCGGAAACCAAAGAAGAAATAACAGATGCCGAAAAATCATTCTCCTTCGGGAAAGCCGGCTACCCTCATAGGCATGGGTAGTAATTTTTACTAATGCCATCCCTAAGGTCTGTTTCTTTAGTATAATGGCCGTCCCTATGAAATACACTCCCCCCACGATGAAGGCGATGGCAAAACTGAAACCACCCTCCCCAAGGTTTGGGACTGGAACAAGGGCCAAGAAAAGCTGTGCCAAGGGATATAAGCCCGTAATAATCACCAGGTCTGCGCCAAAGGCCAGTAAGCGCCTGGGAATGGTTACTTTCTGTATTCTTTCAAAGCTCTCCTCTTTTTCCAATTCCGGTGTCCATCCTTTAATAACCGGGGAGATCCAAAAACCTACCAGGGCACCTAAGGTGTTAACCAGTAGATCATCCACATTAAATATTCGATAGGGTCTGGGATAAACTCCGTATAATCCCGTAAGTTGGGTAACTTCGAAAAATAGGCTTAATAAAAACCCTGCTAATAGGGTTTTGTAGAAATTAAACCCAAAGTACTTACGAAGATACACCCCCAGGGGAACCATTAACAACAGATTGAAGTATACGATATAGGCCGTCGGTTGCATAAAAGCAGCGGGATAGGTAGTCGGATCTGAAAAATCAATCCCGGAGTAACGTAGAAAATGTTCCACAAAAATAAAGGGTTCAAGGTTGTATTGTGGAGTACTTAAAGCTTCCACCGCTTCTCGGGAAGGGAGGGGAAGAATCACCAAAAAATAAGCCGCTACCAGGTACCAGATAAAAGAATAGCCGATCAAGGTTCTTCTCACGGGAACTTGCCCTCGCTTACGGTAATTATAAATCGCATAGGGCACCACGGATAAAAATAGAATCAATAGGGAAGCCCCTAAACTCATGGCTATGGGAGATAAATACTGTCTAATCATGCTCTAGCCTCCGGACTATCGTTATTTCTTAATTATTGTATTAGTATTATACCATATTTATTCATTGAAACCAGTGGATTGGGGTAATTAAGAAACTCCCTTTGCAGTCTCGTATAGTACTTACGATTTGCTGCAAAGATAGCTCTTATCTTAGGGTTTCAGCATTACTCAAGACTTTACCAATTATCCATTTTGCTGCTTATATGCCTTTACTACATGTTTTGCCAAAATGGTTGTGGTAACGGAGCCCACGCCACCGGGAACCGGTGTGATCATGGATGCTTTTTTCTGCACGTTGTCAAAGTCCACGTCTCCGCACATATTTCCCTCTTCATCCACATTAATGCCTACATCAATAACCACGGCACCCTGGGATATCCAGTCTTCTTTTACCAACTTCGCCACTCCCACACCAACGACAACAATATCTCCATTTCTGGCAACTTGGGCCGTATCCTTTGTCTTCGAGTGTGCCACCGTAACGGTAGCCTTTTGATTTAGTAAAAGCAATGCCGCCGGTTTTCCCACCACCATGGAGGAACCGATTACCGAAGCGTCGGCACCTTTAAGCTCTACTCCGTAAAAATCCAACATTTCCATGATTGCGGTGGGGGTGCAGGGATTAAATCCGGTGGGATCTCCTTCAGCCAATTTCCCCACATTCAGAGGACTGAAACAATCAATATCTTTCTTTGGATCAATAATGTATTTGATCACGCTTTCGTCTATTTGCTTGGGTAAGGGTCTAAAAATCAAAATACCGTTTACGGCATCATCCTTGTTTAACTTTTCCAAGGCCACGATAAAATCATTCTGGGTGATGTCCTGGGGAAGGACGACGGATTCCACTTCAATGCCTACTTTTTTCATACGGTTGGTCGCTCCCCGCTCATAAGCTATATCATCCCCCCGCTCTCCCACACGAAGGGTTGCAAGCTTGGGTTTACCTCCCTGCTTGTGGAACATTTCAATTTCCTTAGCCAGTTCTTCTGTGATCTTGTCTGCAACCGGTTTTCCTTTAATAATTTTCGCCATTACGTAACCCTCCATTTGAAATTTTATTCCGTCTTTTTGCTTCTCTTTTTTCATTATATCCCATTTTCCTTCATTTTTAAACATCCCCAAGTGAACTAATCCACTTTTCTGATTTAGTCAAGGAAGGCAAATCCCTTAGGTTCCGCAGTAAGTTACATAGGGTTTTTCTGAGGGTCCCGGAGGTTTTTGGTAAGCCTCATTTTCTTCACTCTCTCGATAAGGATTCTGCAGTACTTCTATCAACTTCCTTACTTCCCGGTAGTCACTGTTGTCCACCGCAGCATGGATCGCTTTTTCCACTTGATGGTTTCGTGGAATTACCAAGGGGTTGGACCCCCTCATCAGTTTTTCCACTTCCTCTTTGCTTTCTTTTTGTTCCTTTAGCCGCTTTTGCCATTTATTGTGCCAATTCACAAACTCTTGATTTTCGTTAATGGAGAGTTCCTTTTCCTTTCCGTAGCTTAAGGCGACAAAAGTATTGGTAAAATCCGATTTTTCTTCTTTCATTATCTGAAGTAGTTGATCCATCAGCTCTTCATCCTTTGCTGCTATTTGAAAAATCCCTAATTTTTTTCCCATTCCCTCTAGCCAGTATTCATGGTATTGAGTTGCGAACTTTTGCAAATGTTTTTCGATTATCTTAACCCCTTGGCTTGGATCCTTATGAATCAAGGGCAGTAAAGACTCCCCAAATCGTGCTAAATTCCATTGTCCAATTCCCGGTTGATTCTTGTAAGCATAACGTCCTCCCCGGTCGATGGAACTGAAAACCGTTTCAGGATCATAGGTATTCATAAAAGCACAGGGACCATAATCGATGGTCTCTCCGCTTATGGCCATATTATCCGTATTCATGACCCCATGGATAAAGCCCACAAGTTGCCATTTTGCAATTAACGAAGCCTGGCGATCCACCACTTCATCAAAAAACTTCACGTATTTTGTGTTTATTTGAAGACCCGCTTGCTCCTGGTCTTCTATTGAATCCTGATTGGATTCTTTCAATATGTGGGGAAAATGCCGCTGGATGGTGTAATCCGCCAGGGCTTTTAATTCTTCCACATTTCCGAACTGACGGATATACTCAAAGGTTCCCACTCTTATATGGCTGGCGGCTACCCTGGTCAGGACGGCACCGGGCAACCTCTTTTCCCGAAGGATCCTCTCTCCCGTGGAAACCACGGCCAGTGCCCGCGTACTGGGAATCCCCAAAGCATACATGGCCTCACTGATCATATACTCCCGCAGCATGGGTCCCAGTGCGGCACGACCGTCTCCCCTACGGGAATAAGGGGTTGGTCCTGCACCCTTCAGCTGTATATCGTATCGCTCTCCCCTTGGTGTGATCTGCTCTCCTAAAATGATGGCACGGCCATCGCCTAAAACCGTAAAATGGCCAAATTGGTGTCCGGCATAGGCTTGGGCTATTGGCTGTGCCCCTTTTGGCAGTTCATTGCCGGAAAAAATCGACGCACTCTCCCGCTTATCCAAATCTTGTATTTTGATGCCCAAGCTATTTTCCAACTCTTTGTTATAGATAACAATTTTAGGGTCCTTGACCGGACCGGGTCGAACCTTGCTAAATAATTTTGTCGGTAATTGAAGATAGCCGGCTTTTAAATTCCAGCCTTCTTCTTTTGTTGAAGGTTTTCTAGGATCATCAGACATTTCATCGCCTCCCACTGCTCCTGCTGATATGGAACTGCTCCCACTGACATGGATCTGCTTTTGCTGATATCGCTTTTTTCCTGTCCATAATGTTTGTGTTCTTTCTTAAGACCGGAAAATGCCCCGGGGTGATCAACGGGACACCTCCTCCACTCTTAGAATATGGCGTACATTGATAAATATATTTCGTTCTCTTTCCGTTGTAATCTCTACAAAATCTCTTTTTACGTTGTTTTCTTCATCCAAGAATTCCTTTAAAAATTCTTTTGGCTCCTTATCAATGGTATATACCAGGTCCTCTGTTACAATTCGAGTTTTCACATTTCCACCTTCTTTCCAATTAGTATGCCTTAATTGTACCATTCGACGCCTGTAAGCGTTACTTCTTTATTCCTATATCGCCCCATAATCCACTTTAAGTGGCGAAAGTATTCATTGTATAGTTTTACCCATTAATACCAGGCTTCTAAACAATTATTCCTACTGTTTTTTAGTGAAACCCACCACAGATCCGGCTCTAAACTTTATGGACACTTACTACCATTGCAACCAACGACTTCAGCGGTTATAATAAAATAAAGACAAATTTTTTCTCATTCCTATTCCTTGTGGTGGATGTATAAAGGAGGACCTTTAGCCGTGGATGAACGCTCTTTATTAATCAGAAAAATGGAATCCGGTTTGATTCTTAAAAGTTTTTCCATAAAAGAAGCCTTAGGGGCCGTTGACCGTAAAGATTTCGTATTGCCTAAGTATGTTGATTATGCCTACGTTGACCGTCCTTTACCCATCGGAGAAGGACAGACCATTTCCCAACCCTCTACGGTGGTGTTTATGTTGGAACTCCTCCAAGTTGAAAAAGGCCATAGAGTCCTGGATGGGGGATCCGGCTCGGGATGGACCACTGCCCTTTTGTCCCATCTGGTTGGGCCCACCGGGGAAGTTGTTGCCATGGAACTTTTGCCTTCGCTGAAAATCTTTGGAGAAAATAATTTTCATAAAACCGGTCGTCAAAATGCGGTTTTCATCCGGGGCAATGCCGCTAAAGGATATGCTCCCAAGGCTCCCTTTGATCGAATTTTAATAAGCGCGGGAGCAACTGAAGTCCCTGCTGCACTTCTGTCCCAATTAGCCATTGGGGGAAAACTGGTTATACCTCTTCAGGATGCTCAGGGGAACCTGTTATTAGTGGAAAAACTGGGCGAGCATAGTTACCAAAAAAGCTACTATCCGGGATTTGCTTTTGTACCCTTTGTGGACAATCCGGGTTAAACCGGATCCCCTTCTGGTTATTTTCTCCTTTTCAGGGTATAAATTAACCAGGTTTAAAAGGAGGACTTTCTATGGAACTATGGTTTAATAAAGCCAAAGGAGCCGCTTCAGCCTCTTCTGATAAAAAAGAAATTAAGCGGAAGGTTTTTTTTAGAAGAAGCAAAAATAGTAAAAGCCCCATAGCGGAGAATTATAAGTATAAGCAGGCCTTCCAAAAAGAAGTGGACCGTGCAAAAGTTTTTTGAGATTACGGACAACTTTTGTAGGTCTACAAAAGAAAACTTTAAAAAGCCACCGGTAATCGGTGGCTTTTTTCATTTCATATCCATGAGCACTCAACTTATAAGTCATAATACATGCGAAACTCTTCCGGATGAGGAAGTTTATGAATATGGTAATGTTCCTTTTTCAAACGCTGTATTTGATTTTGAATTAACTTTTCTGTAAAAATATCATTTTTTAGTAAAAACCGATGATCTTTTTCCAAAGCATGGCAGGCTTCCAATAGACTGGTGGGAAGACTTTTAATTTTATTTCTTTCGGATTCATTCAGCGCAAAAATATTTACATCATAGGGACCGAACCCGGCTTTCTTCGGATCAATTTTATTTTCTATTCCGTCCACCGCAGCAAGAAGCATCGCCGTATAGGCTAAGTAAGCATTTGCGGTTCCATCCGGTGACCGGAGCTCAAAGCGTTTCGTCTCCGGCTCCGTAGCATAACCGGGAATACGAACGACGGCGCTACGATTTGCCGTTCCATAACAAATGCTCACCGGGGCTTCGAATCCCGGTACCAAGCGCTTATAGGAATTGGTAGTGGGGTTTGTAAATGCCATCAGGGCCGGGGCATGTTTTAATATCCCCCCAATAGCGAACAAAGCGGTTTCACTTAAATTACTGTACCCTCCCTCTTGATAAAACAAAGGCTTCCCCTGATTGAACAAATGCATATGAATGTGCATACCGTTCCCGCATTCATCCCTGAAGGGTTTTGGCATAAAGGTTGTGGTAAGTCCATTTCTCAAGGCATTGTTTCTTAGAATATACTTCAACTTTTGGGTCCGGTCTCCCATTTCCAGTAAGGTTGCAAATTCCACCTCAATTTCCACTTGTCCGGGACCCCCATTTTCCGAATGATGATATTTAACCGGAACCCCCTGGGCCTCTAATAAAGCCACGGTTTCATTTCTAAAATTATAAGTGGAATCGAAAGGAAGATCCACATGATACCCCCCATGACTTTTTACTTTGTTGCCCAGGTTTTTTTCGTTGGAATTTCCTGAATTCCAGGTTGCCTGATTGGAGTCGATCTTCAGTTCCATATGATTATCTTCGATTTGATAGGAAATATGATCCAACACATAAAACTCAAACTCCGGTCCAAACAAGGCTTCATCCGCAATGCCTTTTTCTGTCATATACTTTTCTGCTTTCTCTGCCACATAACGGGGATCATCTTCAAATCGAATTCTTTTTCCCTCTTCTATCCGATAGATATTTGCGATAAAAACCAAGGTTCTCATTTCCGTAAAGGGATCGATGAAACCCGTGGTAAGATCGGGAATAAAAACCATATCGGATTTTTCCACGGTTACAAATCCATAGCTGGATCCGTCAAAGCCGATTCCCGAGACCATAACCTCTTCGTTTAATCGATCCGCCGGTATGGTAAGATGATTCCATTTCCCCCTCATATCAATGATTTTAAAATCCACCATGCGAATCTCCTGTTCTTGAATATAGGCTTGAACCCCTTTAATACTTTTAAAGGATTTCACCCTGCATCCCTCCTCGTCTCTTGAGTTAACTATCTTTCTTCAATATGCTTACGGATTTGAAGATATTCTTCTTCCGTAACTTCTCCTCTGGCGAATCGTATATCCAACATTTCTTTTGCGGATTTCTCAGAGGATGATTTCGAATCGTTACTCCTCTTCTTTCGATTAACCATGACCGCCATCAGCAATACCACCAGAATCAGGATAATTGCAATACTTCCCATCCAAAATATGACTGTAGGCCAACCGCTTCTTCCCATCATTCCTCCGGTGCCATTGCCCCAGGACATCCAGGAAGAATCATTATCCCAGAACATCCAGGAAGAATCATCGTTCCAGTCGGAAAGCCACCGGTTCATTTGATGGATTTCATCCCGTTGATTATTTCTGATATCCCGTGCAAGGACGGCTACTTCTTCATGCTCTGCCAGTCTTCTCATTAATAGTTGTTGAGACATCATGACCGCCTCCATGTGATGGGGGATCATGTCTTCTAAAAAGGCTCGATCCAACTCCTCTCCTCTTAAGTTTTCGTAGTCCCCCATCATCGGCTCATAGGAGACTTCATGGGGTTCATTGGGATACCAGTCATTCAGAAAACCTTGCATCAATTCAATCTCTTCACCCTGGGTTTGAATAATTTCTTCTGCAAAAGTCTTCATCTCTTCCCGTTCCGTGTATTCCTTTAAGATTTCCGCGTTGTCGATGGCTTCCTGGTGGTGAGGAATCATATGCACCAGATACTCATATTCATTATCCACAAAAACATCACTGGACCGCATCATTCCCGGTCCCATATTCCTTGGTCTCATTCCTGTATTTAGAACGCCCGCCAATAAGAGGACCCCTACAATAATAAAAATCAGTGTACTTCTTTTTTTCATAATACTCTCCTCCATTTTAAAAAAAGTCCTTCTTTAATATCATGCCTATTAATATATACCCGCTCAGCAGTATTTTATTAAGGGATCAGCTACCAAATTCAGCACAAAAATAAATCCCTTGGGTTTTGGAAACCGTGGTAAAATATAAATAAAACAAAATGCGAGGTACTTATGGAAACCAAATCCCGTCATAGAGATTTAACCCGGGGCTCCGTTTATGGTAATTTATTATCCATGGCGCTGCCTACCATGTTCGGTTTTTTTGCCCAAACATTTTTTAGTATCGTAGATATGATCTACATTGGTATGATCTCTCCGGAAGCCATCGCCGGGGTAACCATTTATGGTACGATTTTTGCTCTCGTCTACATTTTCAATGATATTATTGGTACCAGTTCCATTTCCATGATTTCTCAAAGTTATGGAGAAAAAAACTATGACCAAACCTCAAAAATCATTGAACAAACCATTATTTTTAAAGGGTTGGTTGCTTTAGTAGCGGGACTTTTGATGGTCTTAATGTTGGAGCCCCTCATAAGTTTTTTCACGGATGATCCCACAACCCGACAAGCGGCGCTTGACTACGGTTACATACGAACCTTCTTTTTACCCATCATGTTTTCTTCTTATACGGTCAATACGGCCATGCGATGCATTGGTGACTCCAGAAGTCCGTTATACATCATGATTATGTCTGCCCTACTCAATATCATTCTTGATCCTTTGTTTATGTTTGAGAGTATTTCCATCCTGGGAATTACCCTTC
>SLKF01000151.1 GCA_007134725.1 Clostridiales bacterium
ATGGCTTCCGTATTTTGAACATGGGACATATTAATTCCTCCTTAAAATCTATTCTAAATGACTCATTTTTTTAAATTTTAATCGTATCACCGTGGCGAAGGCGAAAAATACTCCTACCACCCCAAGTAACACCAGGGCTGTTCCGTATTTAATCGATTCCGGCATTCCCGGAACCTGCGTGGACACAATATACAGATGATAGGGAAGGGCCATGACCTGATCAAAAACCGAGCCGGGCAGTCTTGGTATGAAAAACGCGGCTACGGTAAGGAGTATCGGTGCGGTTTCCCCGGCGGCTCTTCCTATTCCCAGGATGCCTCCGGTCATGATCCCCGGGATCGCTTGGGGTAGAACGATACGAGCAATGGTTTCCCATTTGGAGGCTCCCAGGGCTAAAGAGGCTTCCCGGTAACTGTCGGGGACACTCTTAATGGCCTCTTCCGATGTGGTGATAATAATCGGCAGGATTAAACAAGCCAAGGTTAAGGAACCTGCCAAAATGGAAGATCCAAACCCGAGAAAAAACACAAAGAGCCCAAGACCAAAGAGGCCGTAAACCACGGAAGGAACTCCAGCCAGATTTAAAACGGCGATTCGGATAAGTCGTGTGAGTTTTCCCTGCTTTGCGTATTCCGTAAGGTAAATGGCTGCCCCTACTCCAAGGGGCAGGGAAAAAATAATCGTTCCCAACACCAGATATAAGGTTCCCACAATGGCCGGGAAAATCCCTCCTTCTTTCATGCCCATACTAGGCATTTCCGTTAAAAAGCTCCAGTTGACGGTACCAATCCCTTTGACAACTATAAATCCGATAATTAATAAGGTGGGAATAACGACGGCCATCATACAAAGGGTGAAAAGTCCAAACATCAGCTTTTCTCTAACTTTTTTTTGTCGATCCCGCTTCATTTCCCTATAGTTTTCTTGTATGGTATTTTCCATTTATTTGCCCTCCTTTTCAGCTCTATGAACAACCCATTCTGAGATGGTATTGATCACACTGGTCATAATCAGGAGTACCACACCGATGGCGAACAAGGCATTATAGTGAGTACCGTTTCTTACGGTATCCCCCATCTCTGCAGCAATCGTGGCGGTTAAGGTTCTGCCTGATTCCAGGTAGGTGGAGGGGATCTGCACAGCATTTCCCATAACCATCATGACTGCCATGGTCTCTCCGATGGCTCTACCGACACCAAGCATTACCGCTGCAATGATTCCTGAAGAGGCCGCGGGTATGAGTACATTTTTTATGGTTTCCCATTTGGAGGCTCCCAGAGCGTAAGAAGCTTCCCGGTACTCTCCGGGTAAAGCTCTCAGGGCATCGTCGGAAACGCTGATAATGGTGGGAAGGGCCATTAAGGCAATAATAAACGATCCCGTCAGCACCGTAAATCCCGAGGATATATTAAAACTGATTCGAACCCAATTTGATAGCACCACAATCCCTAAAAAACCCAGTACCACCGAAGGAATTGCGGACAAAAATTCTATGATAAGCTTAAATACCGTCTTGGTTTTTGGCGGTGCCACTTCCGCAATGAAAATGGCACTGCCAATGCCTATGGGGACGGAGATTAAGATTGCTCCCATGGTTACCATTAAGGATCCCACAATCATGGGAAGGATCCCAAACCTTGCATTGGTGGCATTAGGATACCACTCTCTTCCAAACAGAAACTGTCCCAGGCTTACATCCTCAAATAGACGAATTCCCGTTTGAATTAAAAATACAAAAATCAACCCCATAATTAATAATGCGGTGATGCCTAAAATAAAAATGATTTTTTCAATCAAAAACTCTCTGATTCGGTTTTTATAACTCTTGGTTAAATTCCAGGAACTATTTTCAAGTTTTTCCCTGGGGCTAATGGATTCTCCCTGGGGTTTTACAATGGTCAGGATGCTTAACAAGATTCCTTTCACTGGGTAACACCTCACATTCAAGTATTTCTTTCCATAAATTTTTCCAATCTTTTTCTACGATCCCCATCGTTTTGAAATATATATCCCCCCTGCCAAAGCCTTTACTTCTTTTCTTCAAGGCCTTTGGCAGGGGGTTTATCATAAATTTTTAAATACTAACTGCTAATTCCGGATCCCCGGGTTATTGTACCGGCACAAATCCGATATCTTCTACAATCTGTTGCCCTTGTTCACTCATTACGAAGTCCATGAATAATTTTACTACGCCTTCCGGTTCACCATCGGTGTATAAGAACAGTGGTCTTGCCACCGGATAATCTCCTGCAATGACATTTTCCATACTGGGAAACGTTGCTTCTGCTCCTTCTTCCGCTGCAACCGATACCCCTTTGATTCCATCGTCATCAAGATAAGCAAGTCCGATATAGCCAATTCCATTTTCATCTTGAATAACCCCTTCAACAATCGCCTGGGTAGAAGGCATCAAGTTGGCAAAGGATGCATAGTCTTCGTCTTCCAAGACAAATTCTCTAAAAAATACATAGGTTCCGGAGTTGGATTCTCGAGAGTATAGTGTGATTTCAGCATCTTCCCCACCAAAGTCACTCCAATTGGTTTTTTCGCCTGTGAAAATATCTTTTATCTCCGCCATGGTTAACTCATCCACCGGATTATTAGGGTTTACCGCAATGGCAATTCCGTCTCTTCCGGTAATATGTTCTACAATTTCCACATCGTTATCTGCCGCCTGTTCAATTTCCTCTTCTTTAATTGCTCTTGAAGAAAGGGCAATGTCAATCGTTCCGTTAATCATTGCAGCAATCCCGGTTCCTGATCCGCCACCGGTTACGGACATGCTGGCTTCTGAGTATTCATTCATGAATTCTTCGGCCCATCGTTGTCCCAGGTTTACCATAGTGTCGGAACCTCTTGCTTCAATCATTTCTGAAAAATCAATGTCACTGCTTCCTTCGTCGTCTCCACTTTCTTCGTTAGTGTCACTTTCTTCGTTGTTCGTTCCATTATCCGATGGTTCTCCGTTATCATCTCCGCAACCGAATAATACTAAAGATCCTACTAAAATTAATACCAATACGAGAATTGCTTTCTTCACTGTAAATTCCTCCTTTGAATTTTATCTTGCTGTTGCTGTTTTATTCTTCGTTACAAGCTTATTATAGTTTTTTTAAAAAGTGCCATGGTTAAGGAAGTGTTAATGAAATGTTAAGACTATGTAAAGTTTATAGGATTTCATAAATATTAAAAATATGATAAAATATCTTAAAGCTTATCGAGGCTTTGATAAAAGGAGGAAGATAATGGATTTTTTAACCAAAGAAAAATATACCAACGGCTACGGCCGTCCTTATTATAAGGGTCCTCTAGGACCTATTCTACATCCGGATAATAGCGCCACCCTTACCCTCTGGTCTCCCAGTGCGGATGAAGTGCATGTGGTTTTATATGATCCCAAGGACCCTGATCAAGTTGTTAAGGATAACCTTCCCATGGAAAAAGGGGATAAGGGTTCTTGGCATATCACCTTAAACGAGGATAATACCGGTTTGCAGAGTTTAGAGTGCTATTATTACCATTATAAAATTACCCGTAAAAACAAAAGCGTTTTGGCTCTGGATCCCTATGCCCCCTCCATGGCCATATGGAACCAGGAGGATCCAAAAAATTATGTGGGAAAAGGAGCCATCATCAATCCTTCGATGATTGGTCCTAATCTGGACTTTGCCGCTATCCCGGGTTATGAAAAACGGGAAGACGGGATTATTTATGAGGTCCACGTTCGGGATTTCACTTCGGACCCGGAAATTGAACCCGAGCTGAGTCATCCCTTTGGAACCTTTACGGCTTTTATCGATCGGCTGGATTATATTAAAGACCTCGGGGTAACCCATGTTCAACTCCTGCCGATCATGAGTTATTATTTTGCCAATGAATACCGGCGGGGAGAGCGAATTCTCGAATATTCTTCTAAGGGCAACAATTACAATTGGGGGTACGACCCCCACAGCTATTTCTCCATTAGCGGAATGTATTCCGAAGCCCCGGAAGACCCGAGAAAACGCATTGAGGAGTTTAAAAAATTAGTGCAGGAAATTCACAAAAGGGGAATGGGCATCATCCTGGATGTGGTGTACAATCACACCGCCTCGGTTCATATTCTGGAAGATTTGGAACCCCATTACTACCACTTTATGAATGCGGATGGTTCGCCACGGGAAAGTTTCGGCGGGGGCCGCCTGGGCACCACCCATAGAATGGCCCGCCGCCTTCTACTTGATTCTATTCTTTACTGGGTTAAAGAGTTTAACGTGGACGGTTTTCGATTTGATATGATGGGAGACCATGATGCGGAAACCATTCAAATGGCCTATGACCTAAGCAAAAAAATCAACCCCCGTATTTTGATGATCGGGGAAGGCTGGCGAACCTTTTCCGGTGATGAAGGGGCTCGAAGAGTACTGGCTGCGGATCAGGATTGGATGCAGTATACCCAAAGTGTGGGATCTTTCTCCGATGACTTTCGAAACGAGTTGAAATCCGGTTTCGGCTGTGAAGGAGAACCCCGGTTTTTAACCGGAGGCCCCCGGAGTATTCATCACGTGTATGATAATCTTCGGGCAATGCCTAAAAATTTCAAAGCCAGCCATCCCGGAGATGTGGTACCCTATATCGAAGCCCATGATAATCTTACCCTTCATGATGTCATTGCCCAGTCGATAAAAAAGGATCCCAAATACCACGAAGAGGAGATTCAACGTCGCATTCGCCTGGGGAATCTGATGGTGCTTACCGCCCAGGGTACGGCTTTTCTTCACGCCGGTCAGGAATACGGACGGACCAAACAGTTTCTACACCCGGACTATAAATACCCGGTAAAGACCCCACCTTATAAGTCCACTTTTATGGCGGATAACAATGGAAAACCTTTTGAGTTTCCTTATTTTATTCATGATTCCTATGACTCCAGCGATGCGGTTAACCTCTTTCACTGGGCTCGGGTTAAGGATGCAAAAAATTATCCCCTGCATGCCCAAACCCGGAAGTACACCAAGGGACTGGTCCATCTGAGGCGATCCAGCGATGCCTTCCGTCACAAAACCATGGAAGCGATCTTTCGAAAAGTTACGAAAATCCATGCCGCG
This sequence comes from Clostridiales bacterium, assembly GCA_007134725.1. GTDB lineage: Bacteria > Bacillota > Clostridia > Peptostreptococcales > T1SED10-28 > Isachenkonia. Next base: position 5,088 of record SLKF01000151.1, read on the forward strand.
GAAATTGGCAGTTGGGATCTTGTTATTGCTTATCGCCTGGAAAATACCGAGGGAACGGAAGCTTACTATGTTTTCATAAATGCAGACCAAATTCCCAGAAAACTGACTTTCCATCATGATTTGCGCCAGGGCCAGGTCCTTGTAGATCGGGAACGGGCGGGAACCGAAGAAATTTCCGTTCCCAAAGGCTTTTTCCTGGATAACCAGTCCATTTATTTGGAACCTTTGACCGCTGTGGTAATCAAAACTAAAGAAGTTTTCCTGGGCTATTAACAAAAACCATCCAAGGGTTCTCTTTTAAAAGAGAACCCTTCTCATTTGATAGCTTTTCTGTTTACATTATGATAGACTATGATAATACAGCGATCATTTTTTGATCCATGAAGGGAGGCGATTCCATGAATCGTGTCAAATCCACACTTTCCGGCTTTGGTGCCCTTGTTGCATCTTTTTTTGCTATGATGTGTTGAGTAGGCCCTGTGATATTAGTGTCCCTCGGGTTAGGGACCTTCGGCCTTTCATTCTTTCAATCATTAGCACCTTACCGACCAATTTTTATCGTCCTTGCGGCAGGGTCCTTGGCCTATGTCCATATTCAAATGGAACAGGGAAAAATGAGTAAACGCTATAAAAAATTGATTTGGGTGATGACCATCCTTGCCGTGATTTTTTTATTCTTTCCCGTACTGGTAAACCAATTTGGCTTTCTCAGATAAGGATTTTCTTGGGCAATCCATTGTTTCCTTATATGAAAAACCCCCTTACAATCCTTTTACTTTCAAGGGGTTGCAAGGGGGGTTTTTTAATTATAAAATTTTCCTAAGAATTATCTTCCTCATGGGTTCGAAAATCCTGAATCAACAACTGCACGGATTCCCGGCCATTCCAAACATTCATTTCCGGGAAAAAAACCACATCAATGGCACCGGGGCTTTGGAATTTTTCAAAATACTGCTCTACCATATTAAATCCAATGGCTTCCAAATCCTGTTTCCCACCAAAAACTCTTCCCTTCAGTTTTAAATGGGTTTTCTCTTTCCCTAAACGGATTTTCCCTTGATCAGGAACCCGAAGATCTTCTAAGAGAAATAAGGGTTTTTCATTCCCCATCCCATAGGGTTCCATTTGATGAATGGTTTCAATAAACCCTTTATTGAGTTTCTCTTCCCCCAGGGTAGCGTAAATTTTGATCTTTTTCATGAACAGCTGGGGGGTTTTTTCTTTTAGTTCTTTTGCCCGTTGATTCAGTTCTTTTCGAAGCAGGGGAATCCTGTTTTTTTCCAAAGAAAGTCCGCAGGCTGCGGGATGCCCTCCGAATTTCAAAAAGAGGTCTTTATATCGGGCCATCTCCTGGTATAAATCAAAGCCCTCAATACTTCTTCCGCTGCCCTTATAAATTTGGGGATCTTCCGAATTGGTCAGTACCAATACCGGTCGGTAATACGTTTCTTTAATTCTTCCCGCAATGATGCCGATAACCCCTTCATGAAGCCCTGGCAGGTCAATCACTAAAAAATCATCCTCCAGATACTTCTCTTCGATTTCTTTTAAACAGCGCTCCAAACCGCTCTGCTGAATTTCCTGTCGTTCTTCGTTGCATCGAGCCAGATGGCGGGCAATCTCCCCGGCACGATTGGCATCTTTGGTGAGCAGCAGTTCCACTCCACTGCGGGCCTCGGCAACTCTTCCCCCCGCATTGAAGTGGGGCCCGATCATAAAACCGATATGCCCCGGGGTAATTTTTTTATCTCCCAGTCGAATTTCTTCTAGTAAAATTTTCAGGCCCAAACGCCGCCGCTCGTTGATTCGTTGCAATCCATACTTTAAAAGCGTCCGATTTTCATCCCTCAGGGGAACCACGTCGGCCACGGTGGCCAAGGCCACTAAATCAAGATTCTGATTAAGGATTTTTTTATCCAATTCCAGTCTTCGTTGAAGTCCCTGGGTTAGCTTAAAAGCCACCCCACAACCGGAAAGATCTTTGAATGGATACCCACAGTCTTTTCTTTTAGGATTTATGACCAGGGCCTTGGGAAGTTCTTCTCCCGGAGTATGATGATCCGTGATAATGACCGGCACCCCTTGTTTTTTTAAATAGGCCACCTCTTCCAGGGCGGTAATCCCGCAGTCTACCGATATTAGCAAAGCAGGCTTTCGGGTTTCCACCAGCTCTTCTAATGTTTCCCGATTCAGACCATAACCTTCTTCCTGGCGATTGGGAATATGGTAGGATATGTTATCATAAAAATTGTTGAAAAAATCCATCAACAAGGTGGTGGACGTAATGCCATCCACATCGTAATCTCCATAAACAATAATATGTCCCTGTTTTTCTAAGACTTCTTCAATCAAGTCACAGGCTTCAGCTAAATCTTTCATCAGAAAAGGGTCGTAAGTTTTTTTTGGTTTATCGCTTAAAAACTCCTGGATCTCGTTGGCATCGGTGATGCCTTTTTGATGAAGGATCCGGGTAATCACCGGATCAATTCCCGGTATCTCAATACTTTCATCCTCTTTAATTTCCAGGGTTTTCCATAGGGTTTTATGCATAAAGGCTTGCTCCTTTTTTATTATTCACGCAGATTTTATCATAATTCTTCAGATTTCCATTTTATCATACTTTCCATCATTACAAAAATTGGTCTTTCCCATTGCTTTTTTTTGAAATTTCACATAAAATGGTTATTAATAAATACCCACTCTTTTTAAGGAAAGAAGGTCGTTCCCTCTATGAAAACCAATTTCAATAAATTGCATGAATATCTATTTTTCATCTTTGTATTTTTCCTCATCATATTTTTCATCCGTTCCGCCACCTATAATTTCCCTCATTTCTCCAGCTCCGCAGAGGATGATTCCTCGGCCTCATCAACCGCAAACCAGGAAGGGGAACTTAGGGAGGATTCGTCAAATCCCTCTTCTTCTAGCGATGACACCTCTGAAGCCCCAAAAATTCTCATCGATGCGGGCCATCAGAAAGAACCGGATTATTCCAGGGAAAACGCTGCTCCCGGTTTAAATAGCAAGGTTTATAAGGTTTCCACCGGTGCCCAGGGCGTATCCACCGGCGTGTGGGAGTACGAGTTAAATCTAGCAGTGGCTTTAAAATTAGAATCCGCACTCAAAGATCTTGGTTATCAGGTAGCCCTTACCCGAGATCGTCATGATATACATATTACCAATAAAGAGCGGGGGGAAATGGCAAAAGAGGTTGGGGCGGATATTTTAATCTCTCTACATGCAGACGGTAGTTCTATCGCTTCTGCCCAAGGGGTCAGCGTATTGTCTCCCGCCGCTAATGTCTCCTTTATTGATGAGGCCCGAGCAGACACGAGCAAAACCCTCAGCACCTTTATTGTGGATGAACTGGCAAAGTCCACGGGGGCTAGAAATCGTGGGGTGCACTTTCGAAACAATCTTTCAATTCTAAATTGGTCCGAAGTTCCCACCTCTTTAGTGGAAATGGGCTTTATGTCCAATGTGGAAGAAGATGAGAAAATGCAAACCGAAGCATACCAGGAAAAACTGGCCCAAGGCATGGCCAAGGGTATTCATAAATATTTTAACTCCATCGCCGATTCCGAGGAATAGGCCATGGAGTTTTTTATTTTAACTTACTCAATTTTATTTAAGACGTCATAGACTTTGCTGATGGAAAGATCCTGTTCCTTTGCAATCCGTCGGCAATCTTCATATTCCGGAGTGGACTTTACTCTTTCCCCTTGATAATAGCCTTCTTTAAAGGTAACCCTCCCAAAAGGGGTTTCTTTTTTTATAAACCTTCGTTCCAAAGCTTCCCGTTGAATCTCGCTTGCACGAATGCCTAATGTTGTGGTTTCAAGAAAAATCATTTTTTTCATTTTTCCCACAGAATCCTCTTCTACCAATACACTCAGCTTTGTACCCGGGCGATTCTTTTTCATCATAATCGGGCTAAGGTATACATCCAGGGCTCCTTCTTGGAAAAACTTTTCAAAAACATAAGAATAAATTTCCGGATTCATATCATCAATATTGGTCTCCAAGAGCCATAGCTTTTCCGGTTCTAATTGATCGGGTAATTTACTTTTTTTTTACCCACCAGTACCCGAAGGACATTGGTGATTTCCAAATCCTTGGTACCCAGTCCATAGCCGATCTTTTCAATCTCCATCATGGGAATTTCCATAAACTCCTCCGCCAGCACTTTCACAATTGCTGCCCCGGTGGGGGTTACCAACTCACTTCGAATCCCGGTGGAGTACACCGGAATTCCCTTTAAAATTTCCAAGGTTGCCGGAGCCGGTACCGGAATTCTTCCATGGGCACATTGTACAAATCCGGTTCCGATATGTAGGGGCGAAGACATAATTCGATCGGGATTTAACTGATGAATCAAAATCGCAACCCCAATAATATCCACAAGGGAATCGATGGCTCCCACTTCATGAAAATGTACCTGGTCAATGGGCTTGTCATGAATCTTTGCTTCCGCTTGAGCCACATGCATAAATATTTCTTTACTCATATTTTTTACCGGTTCTGCTAAAGCACTGTCATCAATAAGCTTTTCGATATCTTTAAGATTTCGATGGTGGTGGTCTTCAACCTCATGGGAATGATCATGTCCCGGATGAGCACCATGGCTATGATGCTCGTGGTCATGGCCGTGGTCATGGCTACTATGGTTCTTGTTAGGATGGTCATGAAGGAGGGCTCCGGCCTTTTCTATAATGACATCAAAGTCGATACCCGTAATCCCGTTTTTCTGATTTTTTTCAATTTTTAAACGGTAGCCTTCCAACCTTACTTTTTCAAGTTCTGCCAAAAAAGCCTCTTGATCCAACCCTAAATCCAGCAATGCACCAATGGTCATATCTCCACTAATTCCCGATAAGCAGTTCAAATACAGGATTCGCTCTTCCATAAAATTATTCCTCCCTCTCTTTTGTATTCTTTCCTCTCGCTATTTCAATTTGTCGATTGATCGTACTGGCTAAGTAGCCACCGCCAAATCCATTATCGATATTGACCACCCCAATGCCACTGGCGCAGCTATTCAGCATCGTCAGCAAAGCGGATAGCCCTTGAAAATTCGCGCCATAACCCACGCTTGTGGGGACCGCAATTACCGGCTTATCCACCAAGCCCCCGATTACACTGGGAAGTGCGCCCTCCATACCGGCTACAGCAATAATCACACTGGCCTTTTGCAGTTTATCCGTATGCCCCAGTAATC
>SLKF01000021.1 GCA_007134725.1 Clostridiales bacterium
AAAAGGATTTAAGCAAACCGCAAATCGCTATAGTTAGACTGTTTCGATTTCTGATAAATTTTAAAGACTTAGGGATATTTGTCGGGAAGTTTATCCTAATCGCTTTTGTATTAGAAGCACTAATGATTAAATACGTCCCTATGGATTGGGTGGGACGGGCTCTTGGAAGCAGTAACCCCTATGGGCCATTGCTTGCAGCACTGATCGGGGTTCCGGCCTATGCCAGCAGTATTTCTGCCATGCCCATTGTCCGGGGTCTGATGGACTTAGGGATGGATAAAGGCACGGCTCTGTCTTTTATGATCGGCGGTGGCGCTACATCGATTCCTGCAATGGTGGCAGTGTATTCCATCGTGAAGGTGAAAACCTTTGCACTGTATATCACATTCAGTATGGTTGGGGCCATTGTGGCCGGCTATCTATTTCGATTGTTCTAAAGCGTACACTTCAGGGATTTTATTATAGAAGGAGGATTAACATGTTTACTATGAAAATTATCCTGGGAAGATTCCAAATTATCTTGTCAAAAAATAGAGGATTTATGGTTGTAAATATCGAAATAAGTAAATAGATGTATAGTTTCTTTTGTGAAGTTTCTGAAGTGGATTAGAAATAAAATGATCGTTATCCCGCAGGAGGATGTACCGGCTGGCGGTAAAGACCGTAAAGTGGAAGAATCTGTAGTTCACTGGACGTCGTAATTAACCAAAAGGTCCGATGGAAAACCAAAGAGGTGAAAAATATGGGTAGCGAGGTTAAAGATTATTATAGTAATCAAAAAAAGTTGCTGTTAAATGATTTTTATCAGACGATTAAGTTGATGAAGAATCAACAAAGTTTTGCTAATCAGATGACAGATTCATTGGAAAAGGAACTCATTTCAGAATATGAGAAAATAATTCCGGAAATCCCTTATTTTAAAGGTTATCGACAAAGAATGTTCAATAACATGCTACTTATTACTGCACAGATTTTGGCAGTCTACAGAGTACTATCAAGATACAATAAGAAGCCGGAAGAAATATGGGAGCTCTGCCATCAGGCTCTTCAATTAAAATTGCAATCGATTCCAAAATGGAAACGATGGCTGATGAAACAGTTTTGGCACAAGATCTTTGGAATCATGTTAAAACGACGGGGAAGAAAGAAGGTAAAAGAAACCTTAGGAAATTTTGAATTGGAATACCTCAATGGGGATGGTAAAGATTTTGATTTTGGCATAAATTACACAGCCTGCGGTCACTATGAATTTTTACAAGAGCAAAAGGCTTTAGAAATACTTCCCTATGTATGCTTGGCGGATATCGCCTTAAGCGATGCCTTTGGTTGGGGACTCATTCGCACCCAAACCATTGGAGATGGATGCCAATACTGCGATTTTAGATTTCAAAAAGGATCCGCTACAAAGATTACCTCAAAAACTGCTGAAGTTCAAAAGACCATTGAAAAGCTCGCTTCAAACTAAAAAAATTCTGAAACGATTTTTGGTAATACCTCCAGTGGAAAGGATGAGTAAAATGACTTTAACCGATGAGATAAAACAATTGACGCTTCAACATGGGATTACTTATTTTGGCGTGGGAGATTTATCCAAGGCAAAGGAAGCTATTCTTAGACAGGGAGGCCCGGAAATTGGAAGTTTTCCCTATTCGATTTCTTTGGGGATTTCCTTGATTGATCATATTGTGGACCAACTGCCAAGAAGGTCGGAACCAACAGTGGCCCTTAACTATAAACATCATGCTTACGATGTGATTAATCAACGGTTAGACTTGATAGCTTCCATAGTAAGCAGTTTCATCCAACAACAAGGGTATAGGGTACTTCCTATCCCTGCAACCAAACATATTGATGACGATGGATATTCTGCAGCTTTTTCCCATAAGATGGGGGCTAGTCTTGCAGGCATGGGATGGATCGGGAAGAATTGCTTATTCATTACCCCGGATCGTGGACCTCGTGTACGGTGGGTAACCGTTTTAACCGATGCACCCATGGAACCGACGGAACAACTTATGAAAGAGCAATGTGGTGATTGTTCGGACTGCGTAGATATCTGTCCAGTGGAAGCCTTAACCGGTAGACCGTTTCATAAAGATGAGCCCCGGGAAGTAAGATTTGATGCTGCAAAGTGTGATTATTATTTTCAAGAGATGAAAGCCGCCGGTGAAATCGACGTTTGTGGCATGTGTTTATATGTTTGCCCCTATGGAAGATACCGGACAACGGATATTGGTTAAATTATATAATGATGACACTGGGGTGTGAAGGTCAAAAACAGAGATCTTTATAGCAAAGGAGTCGGCGATCGATGAAAAAGGCAAGGAGTGCGGATTTAAGCAAATGTAGGGGTAATTATTGGTACAGCCAGATACCAGAATGTGATCCCAATCGATATAGAGATAAAAGAAGACCACAGAAAAAAAGGACTCGCCTTAACACTTATAAATCACTTTGTGAACCGGTGCGTTGAAAGTAGTCTTGTTGCGCAGTGGAACTGTGTGGAATCGAATATCGGATCCATAAAAACAGCAGAAAGAGCAGGGTTCAAATTATTCAAAAAGGAA
>SLKF01000132.1 GCA_007134725.1 Clostridiales bacterium
CAGGGCAACGATTTTTCCATTCTGAATTGCGACATCCTGTTCCACCAGTTTACCTGTTGCAAAATCCGGAGTCTGTCCGTTAACAATTTTTATATCATACATATCCTCAACCTCCTCTGCTCATCGGTGTTGAATTAACAAAACATACTGAATAATTTTAATTTCTTTTATTATATCATAGAGGCAGGAAAAAATCTTACCTCTAGGGGTTTTGAATCCCTGAATAATGGGGTATGAAAAAGAGTACTTAATGATGAGTATAATCGAGAAGATTACGTCAGAAAAAGCAGGGAAGATTATAAAAAGACGATATTTAAAAAGAGATCAGCCGGAACAAGTAGAGAAGAATATCAACAGGAGGGAAAGTAAAATGAAATCATTAAAGGGCTTTATTGAAAAGCATTATAAGGAGCAGGATTTAATTGAATTGACACAGGAGTTGATTCGGATCCCCAGCCATGTGAATCATCCCGGCAGAGAGCGGGAAGTGGGATTGTTTCTTGGAGAGTATTTAAAAGATCGGGGACTAAAAGTGAAGATTGATGAGGTAATGGATGGCCGGGTTAACGTGATTGCCACCCTTAAAGGAAGCGGCGGAGGAAAAAATCTGCTGCTGAACGGACATCTGGATACGGTACCCCCGGGGGAAATGGATTTTGATCCCTACGAAGGCGCCTTGGTCGGGGGAATGATTCAGGGAAGAGGGGCTGTGGATATGAAAGGGCCCATTGCCTCCATGGTAACCATGATGCTGGCCTTGAAAAATTCCGGAATGACATTCAAAGGGGATGTGATCTTTACCGGGGTTATTGGAGAAGAGGAAAAGAGTGAAGGGACGGAGAAAATTGTAAAAGACGGCATCCAGGCCGACGGCGCCATTGTGGGAGAACCCTCTAGTTATGAATACTCTGCGGGGCACCGGGGGTTGGAATGGTTGGAAATTGAAATTGAAGGAAGAGCTGCCCATGGAGGCATGCCTCATTTGGGAGTCAACGCCATTGAAAAGGCCGCAACCTTTATCGAACGGGTAAAGGATGAACTGTACCCGAAAATCAAAGAGCGAAGTCATCCTTTGATGGGAAGCTCGGTAATGAACTTTGGGCATATCAAAGGAGGCATTCAGCCCAGTACCGTGGCGGGAAAATGCATTATACAGATCGATCGACGCTACGTACCCGGTGAAACCCCCCAGTCCGTTATTCAGGAGTATCAGGACATAATCGATCAGCTGCAGCAAGAGGATGAAACCTTTCAAGCCACCATTAAACGGATGGAAAACAATATGCTGACCCTGGATCATTTACCCCTGGCCACGGAGTTGGAGGATCCCATTACCAAAGCCGTAACAAAAGCCTTGGCAACCGTTCTGGGTAAAGAGCCGACCCTTTCCACAAAAAGAGGGTGGACCGATGCTTCCCTCTTATTCAATTTTGGGAAAATCCCCACCATCGTTTACGGTCCCGGAAATATCTCCTATTCCCATACGAAAAATGAACAGGTCGCGGTAAAGGAATTAAAAGAAGCGGTGGAAGTTTATTTTTTAGCCGCCGCCGAGTTTTGTGGAGTGGAAAAAGAAGAATAAAGCCTCTTTACATACCCACTAGGGGTATGGTATAGTAAAGGTAATCGTAATATAAAAAAAGTTCAGCCAGAGATTAGGAGGCGTGTACGATGGAAAAAATCATTACCCCCACCTCGGGAAAGAGCCCAACCACGGAAGCGGCTGCAAAGCAAAAGCCCTTGTTGGATCGAATGAGCCGGATTGAAGGACAGCTTCGAGGCATTCGAAAAATGATCGAACAGGATACCTACTGTGATGATGTGATCAATCAAATTGAGGCTTCCCGCTCCGCCTTGAAATCGGTGCAGCTGGTGCTCTTGGAAAATCATATCAAACACTGTGTAAAGGCCCAACTGCAGCAGGGAGAAGATGATGTCATTGAAGAAGTGCTTAAAACCGTAAAACGGTTGACGAAATAAGACTCCCCTTGTTATCCGAAAGGTTTCATAGGAAGCATAAGCACCCAGTCACTTAATTGTTTAAGGAGGTTTTATCAATGAAGAAAAAATTAATAGTCAAAGGAATGAGTTGTAATCACTGTGTATCCGCGGTTAAAGGAAGTCTTCTGGACTTTGAGGAAGTTGAAGACGTTCAGGTAAACTTAGAAGAGGAAAAGGTGGAAATTATTTTAAAAGAAGAGCTTTCCGATGAAAAAATCAAGCTTTCCATTGAAGATCAGGGCTATGAAGTAGTGGAGATCCGAGGGGAAGACTAGAAAATCAGATGAAGATAAGCATTTTCAAAGTTTATCTTCATCTGATTTTTTTATATAAAAGTATCTTATTAATTTTTTTTAACAAAGATATCTGAATAATTAAAAAATTTTTATTGAAAGGGGGGGGGCTACGTGTTAGAATATATAGAATAATACTTGAATTCTTAGCAAACACTTTAAGAAAGAAATGTTTTTTAGTTGCCGTGGAATATAATTTCACACCCGTCATTACATTCTTAATTTTCATTCTGCATAGCAGGAATATTTATTAAGGAG
>SLKF01000066.1 GCA_007134725.1 Clostridiales bacterium
ATAATTAGTACCTAGTCATAAAGACAGTATATAGTAAACCAATCTAAAAATCAATTCTTTTTTTCTTTTTTTTTTTTTTATCATTGTTTTAGATTTTTCCATAAATAAATAGCAATGTATATCTACATTACTATCTTCTTAAGGTTTATTATTATTAAGTTTCAACCACTTCTTTACCTTTGTAGTGTCCACAATCGGAACATACTCTATGAGGTAATTTCGTTTCTCCGCAATTAGGACATTTCATGAATCCGGTTGCTAAAAACTTGGAGTTTGATGCTCTTCTCATATTTTTCTTTGATTTACTGGTTTTACGCTTTGGCACTGCCATTGACTTACACCTCCTTAATCTTCTTTCAATAAGCCCTTGAGCTTTGCAAGTCTTGGATCAATGGTTTCTTGAACTTCCTCATGGGGCGTGCAGTTACAACTTCCCTCTTCCAGGTTTTGACCACAACTATTACAAATCCCCTTGCAATCTTCCTTGCACAGAGGTTTCATGGGCGCTTTCATAATAAGCTCTTCGATGATAACCTTCTCTAAGTCTATCACGTCCTGATCCACCACTAAAATGTCTTCTTCCATATCCATTTCTAGGGCTCTCTTGGAGCTTACAATTTCATAGTTCAATTTCAGTTGCAGGGTCTCTTCAAAATCATTCAAGCACCTGCCACAAATGCTTTCTACAAGAACTTGTGCTTCGAGATTCAAAAACGTTCCGTCTTGGGTAAAGTAAATTCTACCTTTCCCCTGAATAGGTTCTTTGATTTTTAAGCTATGAACCCCTTCAATGGACTTCAAATCCATACTGAGATCAATATCCATATACTGATCATTTTCTTCTTTTGCATTTCTAAGATTTATTCTCATTATAACCCACCTCTTGAGCATTGACAAATTTGATTATACAAACCATTTAAGGTTTTGTCAAGTACTTATATTTGACAGGCCTTAAAAGGACGAAGTCCTTTAAGGTAAGGACTTCGTCCATCTATTGGTGACTCCTTGAGTTTCAGAGCTTTTTTACACTAAACTTAAGGTTTCCCGCGCAATGGCCAATTCTTCGTTGGTAGGTACTAAAATAACCTTTGTGGTTGAATCATCGCTAGTGACCACGGTCTCTTTTCCTCGAACATTATTTTTGTCTGGATCGATGTTAATTCCTAAGAAACCAAGGCCTTTACAGATTGTTGCCCGGGATTCCGGTGAATTTTCCCCAAGACCTGCGGTAAAGACCACAGCATCCAAACCGCCCATTTCTGCAGCGTAGGCACCAATGTACTTTTTCACCCGTTTATGATATACATCCAGGGCCAGTTGGGCTCTTTTATTACCCTTTTCCGCAGCTTCTTCAATATCTCTAAAGTCGCTGGATACTCCGGATATCCCCAGTACACCGGATTTTTTATTCATCATATTATTCAGTTCTTTATAATCCATGTCTTCTTTTTCCATTAGAAAAGTGGTAATCGCCGGGTCCATATCCCCACACCGGGTTCCCATGGCCAGTCCTTCCAGTGGTGTGAAACCCATGGAGGTATCTACGGACTTTCCGCCGTCCACCGCTGCGATACTGGCACCGTTTCCTAGATGACAGGTAACGATCTTTAACTCTTCGATGGGCTTACCCATTAATGCTGCGGCTTTCATGGCTACATATTTATGAGAAGTTCCGTGGAAACCGTATCGTCGAATTTTATGGCTTTCATAGTATTCATAAGGTAGTGCGTAGATGTAAGAATCCTCCGGCATGGTTTGATGAAAAGCGGTATCAAACACTCCAACCATAGGAATTCCCGGTAAAATTTCCTGACAGGCATAAATTCCCATTAGATTCGGTGGATTGTGTAGAGGAGCAAGTTCCGAACATTCTTCTAAGGCATCAATCACATCTTGGTTAATCATTACAGAACCGGAAAATTTCTCGCCGCCGTGTACCACTCGGTGTCCTACAGCACTAATCTCTTCCATCGATGCAATTGCTCCGTGATCTTTATGCACCAGTGCCTCTAATACATGACGAATGGCATCCTTGTGATCTTTCATGGCCTCTTCAATCTTTACTTTGCCGTTACTTTCCGACTCGTGCTTTAGAAAAGATCCTTCAATCCCGATCCTTTCCACGATACCCTTGGCCATTACACCTTCATTTTCCATGTTAATCAATTGATACTTTAACGATGAACTTCCACAGTTCAGTACTAAAATTTTCATAAACCTGCATCCTCCTTAGTATTTTCTATGTTGGTGATTATTATTGATAATATTTTATCCAGCATTTAAACTAACACTATTAATGATAATAGATTTTCCGGATTTTATCAAGGATTATCCTGATTTTATATGGTTTTTTTTATGCTTATGATATAATCACTACAGGAATCAAGACCATTTTTATCTTAATCCCATAATTATACAATATTTTTCAAATATTAATAGGAGGCAGTTTTATGAAAGTTCTTGGTGTTGTTACTGAATACAATCCGTTTCATAACGGCCATAAATATCATATTGAGAAATCCAAAGAAATTACAGGCTGCGACGCTACCGTTGCGGTTATGAGCGGACATTTCCTACAACGGGGAGAACCGGCCTTACTGGACAAATGGCGCCGTGCTGAGATGGCGGTTCATTCCGGAGTGGATTTGGTTTTGGAAATCCCTACGGTTTACGCCTGTGCCACCGCGGAGTTTTTTAGCTATGGCAGCCTGCAACTTTTAAAGGGTACGGGAATTGTTACGGATCTTTCCTTTGGCTCCGAACATGGGGAGTTGCCCCTTCTTCAAAAGATTGCAGCAATCCTGGTTCAAAGCCCGAAACAATATGAAAAATACTTAAAAATAGCCTTGGACCGGGGAAGCCTTTTCCCCGCAGCCCGTTCCGAAGCCTTAGCCCTTTATATTAAGGAAACAACAGAGATTGATAAAAGGGAATCCGATGAACTTGAAAAGGTTTTAAAAAGTCCCAATAACATTTTAGCCATTGAATATTTAAAAACTTTAATCCGAACAAAAAGCTCCATAAAACCCCATACTTTCCCCCGAGTAAATGCCTCTTATCACGACCGGGAAATCCGGGGTTCCATCGCCAGCGCCACGGCGATCCGGGAACATTTACTATCGGGTAAATCTATGGATTCCCTGGCCGGGGTTTTACCCCAGGCCTCCTACAATTTATTGGCCTCGGCAATCAAGGAAGGCACTGCCCCCATATTCCTCCATCACTTTCGAGATGTTCTCTTAGGCCTTCTACGACGAAGCAGCCCCCGGGATTTACAAAGCATTTTTGATGTTGGGGAAGGCATTGAAAACCGTATTCTGGATGGGGGTAAGAAAAGCACTTCTGTAGAAGCCCTCTTGGAAAATGTTAAAACCAAACGCTATACCTACACCCGAATCCAGCGAATACTCATGCACCTGTTACTGAATCTTTCCAAGGAAGATCTTCTCAGCTACAACCAGAGTGGAGGACCGAAATATTTGCGGGTACTCGCTTTTAATGACCGGGGACGCTCCTTACTTAAAAGGATGAAAAAACAAAGCACCCTTCCCATCATAACCAATTTAAAACACTACCAGCCTGAAAACCCCTTGGAAAAATCCATGCTGGAATATGATCTTAGGGGCACCGACCTCTTTACCTTAGGTATGACTGATCCCGATATAAACACTTATCACCTGGAATACAAAAAACGACCCCATTACGTAAAAACCTAACATTCGAAGAAGGTTTCAGAGCTCCTCTAAAAGCTGACAATGACAAACAAAAAAAAGGGTATGGATTATTCATCCATGCCCTTTAACTCGCTACGATTCTTTTGCAGGGTTTGAAGTAATTCCGTTAAAGAACTTTCCACCCCTTCTAGTACTTCATCCGCATAATCCCTTGCTCCGAGGCGCATTTCCTTTGCGCTTTCCTGGGCCTGTTGGATAATTTCTTCTCCCCGTTGCTTTGACATTTTTGCAATTTCATGTTCATCCACTAGGGAATTAATATGTTTATGGGCCTCTTCAATAATGGTATCCGCATCATTTTGAGCTTCCGCTAAAATCCGTTGTCGTTCCTCTTTAATCCATTTTGCCTGTTTTACTTCATCGGGAATTTGAATACGCATTTCTTTAACCAGCTCTAATACTTCCTGTTTATCCACCATAGCCTTTTGTGCAAAAGGAATTGAAGAACTCTCCTCAATCAAATCCTCTAACATGTCGATCAGCTGTAATACTTCCATAAACCTTCCCCCTTTATATTACTTTAGTTTATTGTAGACCGCCTCTTTAACCTCTTCCGGAACAAGTCCTTCTATACACCCTCCAAATCTGGCAACTTCCTTTAACAGGCTGGAGCTTAAATAGGAGTTTTTACTACTGGTCATCAAAAAGATGGTTTCAACTTTCTCGGAAAGTTTTTTATTCATCAAAGCCATTTGAAATTCATACTCAAAATCCGATACCGCCCGTAGACCCTTAATAATTGCATCGGCTTTTTGTTCTTCAGCGTAACTGATCAGTAAACCGGAAAAACGGTCCACCTCTACATTATCGTAGGCCTTGGTACTCTCTTCAATCATTTTTACCCGTTCTTCCACGGTAAACAGGGATTCTTTATTAGGATTATTTAAAACGGAAACAATTAATTTATCACATATTTTTGAACCTCTATGTATAATGTCCAGGTGACCATTGGTGATAGGATCAAAGCTTCCGGGATAGATTCCTTTTTTCATCATTAACACCTCCAACCTATTGATCTGTTTTTCGCTTCAAAATTCGAACGATGGTATTCCCATATTTTTTTTCTTTCCATAAAAGAAAGCATTGATCGGATATTCTTAAAAGCTCCTTCTTATCCTGCTCGACGACCACTAAGCCCTCGGGTGCTAACAGTCCTTCTTTTTCAATGATACCCAGAGCTTCCTCCACTAATCCCTTTCCGTAGGGGGGATCGAGGAAAATCAAATCAAAGAAGATTTTTTCCCTTCGGAAGGTTTCCAGAGCCCTGGAAAAATCCATTAAAAAAACTTTACTGTTGGATGTGAATTTTGTTTTCCCCAGGTTTTCCTTAATCACCCGGATGCTTCCCCGATCATCATCAGCAAAGTAACATTCCTTGGCGCCCCGGGACAATGCTTCGATCCCAAGGGCACCACTCCCGCTAAAGAGATCCAACACCTTGGCATCGTATAAATACAATTGTATCATACTAAACATGGCTTCTTTTATTCGATCCAAAGTAGGTCGGGTATGGTCTCCCGGCAACGAAGTGAGTCGTTGCCCCTTTGCACTTCCACCAATAACTCTCATAGCCGATTGATTCCTTTCTGCAATGTAATCTTTTCGTCATCTTTTTTACCGATCCTATTGTTCCTTAATCTTTTTCATTAATCCTTGCTTTTTTATCATTAATCCTTGTTCTTTTATCATTAATCCTTGCTCTTTTATCATCAATCTCGATAGCGCTGTAATTTTTGATTCAGTATCCTTCGAAGCTTCCGGTTTTTTTCCAACTGCAGTTTCGGATCCTCTTGCAGTAATGCTTTTACGTCCTGCTGCACCTTTTTTAAGATGCTTTGATGACGAAAAAAATTTGCAATCTTTAAATTGTAAATTCCATGCTGCCGAAGACCGAAGAGCTCTCCGGGACCACGAATTTCCAGGTCTTTTTCAGAAATTAAAAATCCGTCATTGGTCTTTTCCATAATTTCCAGTCTTTTTCGGGTAGCTTCCTTAACCTGTTGATGCAGTAAATAGCAGTAGGACTGATGCTCTCCCCGTCCGATGCGTCCCCGGAGTTGATGGAGTTGTGCCAAACCAAACCGCTCGGCATTTTCAATTACCATCACGGTGGCATTGGGTACATCCACCCCGACTTCCACAACCGTGGTGGAGACCAAAACCTGCAGTTCTCCATCGGTAAATTGCTTCATTACCTGTGCTTTCTCTATATAAGTCATTTTACCATGTAAAAGCCCAATTTTATAGTCTTTTAAAATATTTTTACTGAGCCGGTCCTGTAAATCGATGGCAGCATTTAAATCCAGGGTTTCCGACTCTTCGATCAGGGGACAGACCACATAGGCTTGGCGCCCTTTGTTCAACTCTTCTTTCATCTGTTCGTAGACCGAATCCCGCTCTTCCATGGGACAAGTCTTCGTTTCTATGGGTTTTCTTCCCTTGGGCATCTCATCAATGACGGAAACCTCCAAATCTCCATAGAGGATATAGGCTAAGGTTCTGGGAATCGGGGTTGCACTCATAACCAGTACATGGGGGTTGTTCCCTTTTTCCGACAGGGTTTTTCTTTGTCGAACCCCAAATCGATGTTGTTCATCGGTAATTACCACACTAAGATTATGAAACCCCACTTTTTCCCCGATTACCGCATGGGTCCCCACCACTACATCGATTTTTCCTTCCCGAATTTTTTCCTGCATCATTTTTTTATTTTTCGGTGTAAGACTGCCGGTTAACAGACCGACGGAGATTCCCAGGGGATTTAAAAAACGGGATAGGGTTTCGTAATGTTGTTTGGCCAGTATTTCCGTGGGAGCCATCATCGCCCCTTGGCTTTTGCCGGCCACCGCTGCCACCAGGGCTGCCATGGCCACCACGGTTTTTCCCGAACCCACATCTCCTTGTACCAATCGGCTCATGGGTACGGAACCCTTAAGGTCCTGTAGTACTTCTTCAATAACGGTCTTTTGCGCCTTGGTTGCTTCAAAGGGCAGGGCTTGTAAAAATCCCTGCACTTCCTTGTCTCCCTGCAAAAAGATTCCTTGCTGTTCCCGGACTTTTGTTTTTTTGAAATTCAGGGTAATCATTAAAAAGAAGAATTCCTCATAAACCAGTCGGTATTTTGCAACCTTTAAGCCCTTGGCCTGTTTGGGAAAATGGATATGTTCCAAAGCCATCAGTCGCTGACAGAGTTTGTTTTCATCGATCAGCGCTTTGGGCAGATTCTCAAAATTTTCATCATCCCTTTTCTCTTTTAAGGTCTGCAGTAAGTTTTTTATAAGCTTTACCAGCTCTTTGTGACGGATATCTTTGGTCAAGGGGTAAATCGGAAGGATTTCCTGCCAATGATTCTTCTGCTTTTCATCCAGAAGAATAAAATCCGGGTTGGTGGTTTCCAGGCCCCGTGGCCCTCTTTTCACTTCTCCATACACACGAAGTTTGGTTCCCCCCGTGATCATTTGACTCAGATAGGGTTGATTGAAAAAGGTGATCACGATTCTTCCCGTATCGTCCTGTCCCACCAATTGTAAAAGAGAGGGCCCTTTTCCAAAAGCTCTTCGCTTTTTCAGGGGATGGACCTGAAGTTCCAGGGTGGTTTTTTCCCCATCCTCCAGATCCCGGACTTTCTTTATTTCCCGTCGATCTTCGTAGTCCCGGGGGAAGTGATATAAAAGATCTTCCAGGGTTTCAATGTTCAGCTTTAAAAACCGTTGCTGTTTTTTCGGACCCACACCCTTTAAGCTACTGATCTTTTCTTGTAAGTCCTCCACTTCATCCCCTTCTTTCCCGTAAAATAATCCATAGTTTTTTTCTGTTTTTCCCTTGAGTCCCGATTTTTTCCTCTACAAAGAGAATAAGAAACAGTAACTGTTTCTTATTCTACGGAAAATAAATAATAATATAAGGGCTGACCGCCATAATACACTTCCACTTCACAATCCGGGTACTTCTTTTCAATCTTTCCCTGAAGCTTTGTAGCGGATTTTTCATCGATATCTTCTCCATAGAACATCGTGATGATTTCGTGATCTTCCGATACGATGTTTTCCAGTAGTTCTAAGGATACTTTTTCCACATTTCTTCCTACGGCTTCTATTTTCCCATTGCCGATTCCTAAAATGTTTCCTTTTTTAATTTTTTTATCGTTCACCACCGTGTCTCTTACCGCATAGGTAACCTGACCGGTTTCAATATCTTCCATAATTGCCGTCATTTCCTGAAGGTTTTCTTCCGGGCTGTTGCTTGGATTAAAACCAATCATCGCCGTAATCCCTTGAGGGATGGTCTTTGTGGGAATGACCATAACGTTTTTCGTTGCCAAATCCTTGGCCTGATTTGCCGCCATAATTATATTGCTGTTATTGGGCAGAATATAAATATTTTTCGCATTGATTTCTTCAATGGCCTTCATAAAATCTTCCGTACTGGGGTTCATGGTTTGCCCCCCTTTGATAACATAATCCACATTGAAATCCTTAAAGATCTTTTCGATTCCCTCACCGATGGATACGGTAATAAATCCGAAGTCCTTTTCTTTTTCAGGAACTTTTGCAGGATGCTTATCCTTAAACTGTACCCGCATGTTGTCGATTTTAATATCCGATAGTTCTCCAAGGACCATGGCCTCTTCCATAACTTCCCCGGGATTATTGGTATGAAGATGCACCTTAATAAGATTTTCATTTCCTACGACCAGCATGGAATCCCCCTGGTGCTGAATTTTATCCCGAAAAGCTTCCGGGTCCGCTCCCTCGGTATTGATAATAAATTCCGTGCAATAGGCAAATTCTATGTCCCCACTAACATGCATATCTTTAACATTCATTTCATGGACGTGCTCTACACTTTTTTGCATAATATTAAAGTCCTCGCTGCTGGGTATTTCTCCCTTTAGGGCTCCTAGAATCCCAAGGTAGATATAGATAAGTCCTTTCCCTCCGGAATCCACCACGCCGGCTTCTTTCAATACCGCCAGCATGTCCGGGGTTCTTTTCAAGGTGTTTTCCCCCTGATAGATGACTTTTTCCAGAAACTCTTCGATATCGGTTTCTTTTTTAGCGATTTTCACGGCATATTCCGCACTTTCCCGAGCCACGGTTAAAATCGTACCTTCCACCGGTTTCATAACCGCCTTGTAGGCCGTATCCGACCCCAATTTAAGGGCGTTAGCCAAGTCCTCGGTGTTCAGGGTCTCTTTACCCTTTACCCCCTTAGCAAAGCCCCTTAGAAGCTGTGAGAGAATCACGCCGGAATTTCCCCGGGCTCCCATCAGCGATCCGTTTGCTGCAGCTTCCACAATTTCTTCAATATCATCATTTTTTACAGCTTGCACCTCTTTCACGGCGGACTGCATGGTTAAAGACATATTCGTGCCCGTATCTCCGTCCGGCACAGGAAAGACATTTAAATCGTCTACAATATCTTTATTTTTTTCCAGTGCATGGGCACCGGATATGATCATTTCTTTTAGCATTGAGCCTGTAATTTCATTTGTTCCCAACTGCGATCCCTCCTTCCTCTATTTTTCTACGCGAATTCCTTGAACATGGATATTAACCTTATCCACCTTCATTCCCGTTAGATTTTCAATATTGTATTTTACTTTTTCGATAATGTTGTTGGCCACTACGGATATTTTCGTACCGAATTCCACAATAATAAAAAGATCCACGGTAATGAGGTTATCCTTTGTTGTAATCTTTACCCCTTTACTGGACTGTTCCCTCTTTAAAAGCTCTACAATTCCTCCTGCTGCTGACTTCGCAGCCATTCCTACCAAGCCGTAACATTCCATGGCTGCAGTGCCGGCGATTGTAGCAAGCACGTGTTCATCAATAATAATTTCTCCATATTGGCTCATAATTTTTCCTGACATCATAAAACCTCCTTTAGAATAGTTGCTCTTATTCTCATTTCATGGTATTTTAAAGTAAGACTTTTGTTAAGAGTCTTCTAATTTAACTATGAAAAGTTTTCTAACCTTTATTTTATAATAATCTCATCAATAGTGCAACTAGCGATGTGCAGAAAAGCTTTCAAGCAAAAATAAAAAGCTTGCCAAAGTTCGTTTCTCATGATAACATTATAGTGTTTTAAAGGTTTAGACAACCCTTGGAGGAGGTGTAGATAATGGCTAAGGTTTGTGCAGTTTGCAGTAAAGGAGTAGTATCTGGACATAGAATAAGCCACGCTGTTAATCACAATAAAAGAACATGGGCGCCTAACTTACGAAGAGTTAAGGCAATTATTGACGGGTCCCCCCGAAGAATAAGAGTGTGTACTCGATGCCTGCGTTCCGGTAAAGTTCAGCGAGCTTTATAAGTCAAGATTCAAAAAAATAAAAAAGCCTACTATCAAAATTACATAGCAGGCTTTTTTACATCCTTTTTGAACCGGAAAGCAAAAGATCTTTTTATAAAGATCTTTTTTTTTATTTTTTGTTTTTTTGTGTCCTGCATGTC